>NZ_JBXUOW010000026.1:0-76566 GCF_057196645.1 Micromonospora sp. ATLC16 | reverse complement strand
CCTAACTGGTTGCACCGGCTGTGCGGCGGCGGCCCGGTGACCCGGGCCCCCGCAGAACTGCGGTCAGTTGCTCATGCGCAGATCGGCGGAGTTGTCAGCCGGCTTCAGGTCCTTCCACTCGCGATCCTGTCCGTCGACGTGTTTCACCCGCAGACTCGGCGCACCGCCGGCCAACTCCCGATTGATCTGGAACCGGAAGGTCAAGCTCCGCTCCTCACCGGCGGGTAGGCCATCGAGCAGGCAGGTTTCGGAGCCGTCCGGCGTGATCATCCGGCACTCGGACAGGTCGCCTCCGGCCGGCTTACCGATCGTGTGGAAGTCGCCAAAACCGAGCTGGGGCACGTCCACCGGACCCTTGTTGGTTATCGTGACGGTCACCGAACCGGTGCGGATGCCGTCGGCGTCAGGTGGGTCGAGCACCAGCTCACCCGCGCTCAGAGTGAGATCAGTCAGCCGGGGGTCGATC
Organism: Micromonospora sp. ATLC16; assembly: GCF_057196645.1. Taxonomy (NCBI): domain Bacteria; kingdom Bacillati; phylum Actinomycetota; class Actinomycetes; order Micromonosporales; family Micromonosporaceae; genus Micromonospora; species Micromonospora sp. ATLC16. The sequence continues at coordinate 76,100 of NZ_JBXUOW010000026.1, read as the reverse complement.
CCGAACTTCGCCGGCCCGGCGGTCTGGTCGAAACGGGTGCCGTTCCAGGCGTACGTCGCATCCGCCGCCAACGGCTGGTGGCGAGGTTCCAGGCCACTCGGCGTACCCAGCCCACCGGATCGTCGTACCGGGACACCCGGGACCAGCGGGCGTACGCCCGGCAGAACGCCTCCTGAACCAGGTCCTGCGCCTGCGCCAGGTCGCCGCAGTACGCGGCTGGCTGGAGCGTTAGCGACCGGAAGTGGGTGTCATCCGTCCTCCCCGTTCACCGTGCCTACGTGCGATCGACATCGGTCACACGCGTGAACGCGGACGAAGGTTGCGTGGGTTGGCAGCCGTGGTGCTGTGGTTGACTGTCACATCGGGGACATACGAGGGGAGGCTCGGAGGTGCAGCTGCCTGCGGTGCTCGGTGAGCCGATCCGGTTCGTGCTGAACTGGGGCCGGCGCTACTCGCTCTGGGTCTTCAACTTCGGGCTGGCCTGCTGCGCGATCGAGTTCATCGCGACCAGCATGTCCCGCCACGATTTCATGCGACTCGGTGTGATCCCGTTCGCGCACGGCCCCCGGCAGGCCGACCTGATGGTGGTTTCCGGCACCGTCACCGACAAGATGGCCCCGGCGATCAAGCGGCTCTACGACCAGATGCCCGAGCCGAAGTACGTGATCTCGTTCGGGGCCTGCTCGAACTGCGGCGGCCCGTACTGGGACTCGTACTCGGTGACCAAGGGGGTCGACCAGCTGATTCCGGTCGACGTCTACGTGCCGGGCTGCCCGCCCCGGCCGGAGGCGCTGCTGCACGGCATCCTCCGCCTGCAGGAGAAGATCGCCGCAGAGCAGTCCGGCTTCGGCGGGGTGCCCCGCGCCGACCCGCTCGCCGCGCCGGTCGACGCGCCGCCCAGCGACGGCGCGCCGACCCGCTCCGTGGCCTCCCTGACCTCACCGCCGGTACGCCCGCCGACCGCCTGACCGGGCCCGTGCTGCCGCGCGGGGGATCCGGTCCCGGTGCCCGGCATCTGACCGCTCCGTCCCAGCGCGTTCAGGCGGTGAAGTCGAGGACCACCTTGATGTCCTGCGGTCCGGGTGAGTAGGCGGTGGCGTACCGGGCCAGCGGTACCCGACGGGTGATCAGCGAAGCGAGCCAGGCCGGGTCGGCCTTGGACAGGGTCTCGGCGGCGGCCTCCCAGTGGCGCCGGTTGGCGTTCACCGACCCGAATACGACGTTGTTCTCCAGCACGAGGGTCCGGTTCAGCGCGCCCGCGTCGAAGTCGATCGTCCGGCCGCCACTGGACACCCCGGCCAGGCAGACGATCCCGTTGGGGCCGACCTTGCACATCGCCTGCAGCACGACCACGGGCGCGCCCGTGCACTCGATGATGACGTCCGGTTCGAGGTCCAGCTGATCGAGCGCCCCGGAGTGGTACGTCGCACCGAGCGCGCCGGCAAGCGCCGGCTTGGGACCCTCGGTGGCCAGATCGAGCACGTGCACCGAGAGACCCCGCTGGCTGGCCAGCAGCGCGGCGAGCAGGCCGATCGGCCCGGCACCGGTGATCAGCGCGGTACGGGGCTGCCACCCCGCCCGCAGGCCGATCCGGTCCACGTGGTCCCACGCCTTGACCATCACACTTGTCGGTTCGAGCAGCATGCCCACCTCGATCAGCGACGGGTCGAGTCCCACGGCGAAGCGGGGCTGCAACCGCCACCGCTCGCGGGCGAAACCCGGCAGCGCCTTGATGCCGTGCTCGGTGAACAGGCCGTTGCGGCACATGTCCCACTCGCCGACCGCACAGTTCGGGCAGGGCATCGGATCGGGGTGCCGGACGATCCCGGCCACCAGGTCACCGGGCTGCCGGGTCCCGGTCGGATCCTCCAGCACCCGGCCCAGCGACTCGTGACCGAGCACCAGGTGGTCGGTGTCGGGCGGCGCCTCGCCGTAGTGCCCGTCGATGATCTCGATGTCGGTCCCGCAGACGCCCACCGAGAGGGACTCCACCAGGATCGGACCCTCCTCGGGTGCCGGTTCCGGGTAGTCGTCGCGGAGCCGCAGCGAGCCGGGCACTCCGGGGATGACGGTCACAGCGCGCACGGGCCCATCCTGGTGGCCATCGACGATCGGCGTCGGCGAAGCGGGCGGGAGTCACCCGACCGCGTGCCCCCGGCCGGCTGGTCGGCACCGCCCGGCTCCGCATCGGCTCGGCCGAGGACCCCGGCCACAGGGCCTAGGATCAGCCACATGACACCGGAAGAGATCGGCCAGCGGCTCGTCGCGCTGCTTGCGCCCGTCGAGGCCACCGCGACCGTCTCCGGCGGTGAGGTCCATTCCCGGGCCACCATCGACGTACCCCCGCACGCCTGGCGGGCCGCGCTGCTGGCCGCCCGCGACGACACCGAGCTGGCCTTCGACTACTTCGACTGGTTGTCGGCCGTAGACGAGTTGGTCGACGGTTTCGACGTGGTGACCCACCTCTGGTCCACCGTGCACCGGCACGGGGTGCTGCTGCGCGCCCGGGTGCCCCGCCAGACACCGACGGTCGACTCCGTGGTGGCGGTCTATCCGGGTGCGGCGTGGCACGAGCGGGAGACCCACGAGATGTTCGGCATCGACTTCGCCGGGCACGCGGATCTGCGCCCGCTGCTACTGCCCCCGGAGTTCGAGGGGCATCCGCTGCGTAAGGAGTTCGTGCTGGCGTCCCGGGTGGCGAAGCCCTGGCCGGGTGCGAAGGAGCCGGGCGAGTCGGAGGCCGGCGGTGGACGCCGCCCGATCCGACCTCCGGGCGTGCCCGCGCCGGGCGAGTGGGGGGTCGTGCCGACCCCCGCCGGCGCCGGTGGGGTGGGGGAGGGTCCGCGCGGCGGCACCCCGGCCCGTCCCGCCCGGGAGCGCCCGGCCCGTCCGGCACCGGGTGCCCGCGGGCCGCGTACCCCTCGAAATGCCGGCTCCGCTGGGGAGTCGGCGGCCCCCCGACCGGGTCCCGGCGGCCCGACGGCCGAGGATGGGCCCGCATCCGAGGGTGGTCCGGCACCGGATGACGGAGGTAGGGGCTGATGCCGCTCTGGCTGGAACTGGTTGTCCGGATCGGTGGGGTGCTGGCCGCTTTCCTCGTCCTGCCGCTGCTGGTGGGGCAGGCGGAACACAAGGTGATGGCGCACATGCAGGGCCGGCTCGGCCCGATGTACGCGGGCGGGTTCCACGGCTGGGCACAGTTGATCGCCGACGGGGTGAAGTTCGTCCAGAAGGAGGACGTCACCCCGCGCGCCGCCGACCGGCCGGTGTTCCGGCTGGCGCCGGCGGTGGCGCTGATGCCGTACCTGCTGGCCCTGCTGGTGATCCCGCTCGGCCCGAACGACCTGGTCGGGCAGCCGCTCGACGTCGGGCTGTTCTTCGTGCTGGCGGTGGTCGGGGTGGGCGTGCTGGCGGTGCTCATGTCGGCCTGGGCCTCGGCCAACAAGTACAGCCTGCTCGGTGGGCTGCGTGGTGCGGCACAACTGCTCGGCTACGAGTTGCCGCTGGTGCTGGCCGCCGCGTCGGTGGCGATGGCCGCCGGAACGCTCAGCCTCTCCGGCATCGTCGAGGCGTGGCAGCCGTGGTGGCTGCTCTGGCAGGCACCGGCGATGGTGGTCTTCTTCGTGGCCGGACTGGCCGAGATCCGCCGGCCGCCGTTCGACATGCCGGTCGCCGATTCGGAGCTGGTCTTCGGCTATCTGACCGAGTACACCGGCCTGCGCTTCGCCTTCCTGCTGCTGGCCGAGTACGTCGGCATCGTCGTGATCGCCGCGCTCACCACCGTGCTGTTCCTCGGCGGCTGGCAGGGCCCGTTCGCCGACGCGCAGCTCGGTTGGCTCTGGACCCTGCTCAAGGTCGCCGCGGTCAGCTTCGTGATCATCTGGCTCCGGGTTTCCTATCCCCGACTCCGCGAGGACCAGCTCCAACGCCTCTGCTGGCTCGTCCTGGTCCCCGCCGCCCTGGCCCAGCTGGTCCTGACCGCCGCCATCCGCATCGCCCTCTGACTCTCGCCCAGAGACGGTCCCGTTGATCAAGAAGTTCGCGTCGGAATTCGAGCCGACTGAGACGCGAACTTCTTGATCAACAAGATGGTGGGTGGGGGTGGGCTCAGCCGAGGGGGTTGTGGGTGGGGTCGACCCGTTCGCTGGAGGTGGGGGATGCGGGTGGGGTGCCTTCGCCGAAGGGGCGGCCGCCGAGCGCCTCGCGGTCGTGCGGGGTGAGCCAGTTCGACAGGTCGGGGCCGAGCGGCACCACGCCGGTCGGGTTGATGTCCCGGTGCACCTCGTAGTAGTGCCGCTTGATGTGGTCGAAGTCGATGGTGTCACCGAAGCCGGGCGTGGTGAACAGGTCCCGGGCGTACGCCCACAACACCGGCATCTCACTGAGCTTCTGCCGGTTGCACTTGAAATGGCCGTGGTAGACCGGGTCGAAGCGGACCAGCGTGGTGAACAGCCGTACGTCGGCCTCGGTGATCGTGTCGCCGACCAGGTAACGCTGCCCGGCGAGTCGCTCACTGAGCCAGTCGAGCCGGTCGAACAGCCTCCGGTACGCCCGCTCGTACGCCTTCTGGTTGCCGGCGAAGCCGCACCGGTAGACGCCGTTGTTGACGTCGGCGAACACCACCGCGTTGACCTCGTCGATCTCGCCACGCAGGTGTTCCGGGTACAACTGCGGCGCACCCGGGCGGTGGTACGCGGTCCATTCGGTGGACAGGTCCAGGCTCATCTGGGCGTAGTCGTTGGTCACCACCTGACCGGTGGGCACGTCCACGATGGCTGGCACGGTGATGCCCCGGGGATAGTCCGGATAGCGCGCGAAGTAGGCATCCTGGATGCGCTCGATGCCGAGCACCGGGTCCCGCCCGTCCGGGTCGAGATCGAACGTCCAGCTCCGCTTGTCGTGTGTCGGACCGGCGACGCCCATCGAGATGGCGTCTTCCAGGCCCAGCAGTCGCCGCACGATGATCAACCGGTTTGCCCACGGGCAGGCGCGGCTGACCACCAACCGGTAGCGACCCGGCTCGACCGGATAGCCGTCCTCGCCGTCGGCGGTGATCCGGGTGGTGATGTAGTTCTGGTCCCGCTTGAACTCACCCGGCTCGACGTACCTGCCGCCGGTGCCCTTACCGTCCTCGCCCATGTCGCCCCCAGGGGTGTGCCCGTCTCGTCCGCACCCCCATCATGGCGGATCTTCATCCGACCGGCCCGGTGACCGGGCGGCGGGCAGGCGGTCGAGGGCGTCCGTCGTCCACTCGCCCGGCGCCGGCTTGTCGTCGTGCAGCGCGGCGGTCGTCGACGGGCCCTTTCCGGCGTGTCGTTCTCCCCGTGGCCACGGGTGCTACCGGCTACCTCCGGGGGGTGGTCGCGCGCGCCGTGGTCACAGGGCAGGATGTTCGGCATGAGCGAGCGCGAGCAAAGCGAGGCGACCGGCCTGCCCGGCAGCGGCTTGGTCAAGGGGCTCGCCGTCACGTTGAAGACGATGACGAAACGTTCCACCACGGCGCAGTACCCGGACGTCGCTCCGGAGCTGCCGCCCCGCTCGCGCGGGGTGATCGCGCTGCTGGAGGAGAACTGCACGGTCTGCATGCTCTGTGCCCGCGAGTGTCCGGACTGGTGCATCTACATCGACTCGCACAAGGAGGAGGTGGCGGTGCCGGGGGCCGCCCGCGCCCGGCAGCGCAACGTGCTCGACCGGTTCGACATCGACTTCTCGCTCTGCATGTACTGCGGCATCTGCATCGAGGTCTGCCCCTTCGACGCCCTCTACTGGTCGCCGGAGTTCGAGTACGCCGAGTACGACATCAAGGACCTGCTGCACGACAAGGAGCACCTGGGCGAGTGGATGGCCACGGTGCCGCCACCCCCGGCCCACGACCCGAACGGCGAGCCGGCCAAGGAGGAGACCGCCGCCGCGCGCAAGGCCGCCGTCCCGGGCTCGCCCGCCGCCCGCCCGAGCACAGCGGCGGTACGCCCCGCACCACCCCGCGCCGCCGACGAAGGTACGCCCGCGTGACCGGGGTGGACGCGCTGCTGCTCGCCCTCGGCGCGGTGGCGGTCGGCTCGGCGGTGCTGGTGGTGGCGACCCGGCACCTGGTCCGGGCGGGTCTCTACCTGGTGGTCTGCCTCGGCGCGGTGGCCGGCACGTACCTGGTACTCGCCGCCGAGCTGGTCGCCTGGGTGCAGGTGCTGATCTACGTGGGCGCGGTGGTGGTGCTGCTGCTGTTCGCGGTGATGCTGACCCGCGCGCCGATCGGCGCCTCGGACGATCTGGACCGCCCGGGCTGGCCAGCCGCGCTTGTCGGCGGTGGGGTGGGGCTCGGGCTGGCGGCGTTGCTTGTCGACGCGTACCGGTGGACGACCGTGGACCTGCCCGAGGCGGGCACCGCCGAGCGTCTCGGTGAGCAGGTCTTCGGCAGTTGGGTGCTGCCCTTCGAGGTGCTGTCGGTGCTGCTGCTCTCGGCGCTCGTCGGCGCCATCGTGCTGTCCCGTCCCGACATCGGCGCCAGCAGGGACGCCGCGCCGGGTGATCGGGGGCGGTCGCGGTGAGACCCGTCATCCCGTACGTCACCGCCGCGCTCCTGTTCGGCCTCGGCGCATACGGCGTGCTGCGGCGGCGCAACGCGGTGCTGGTGCTGATGGCCGTCGAGTTGATGCTCAACGCGGTGAACCTGATCCTGGTCACCGCCGACACCACGGCGAAGGCGGTGCTGCCGCACGGCGGGCAGGTCTTCGCGCTCTTCGTGATCGTGCTGGCCGCCGCCGAGATCGGGGTGGGCCTGGCGATCGTCCTCCAGCTCTACCGCATGCGGGCCAGCGTCACGGTCGACGAGATCCCCCTGGCCGAGCGTCTGGCCGACGAGCCCGTGCCGGTCGCTGCCGGCCCGGTCGCCCCCACCGGAGCCGACCCGATCGCTGCTGGCCCGGCCGGTCCCTACCGCCCCGGTGACGAGCCGGGGGGCCAGCGGTGAACACCACGACGCTGCTGGGCGCGCTGCTGCCGGCCGTACCGCTGCTCGCCGGCCTGGCCGGGCTGTTGCTGCCAGCGTCGCCGCGGGGCACGGCCATCGGCGAGGCGACGGCCCGCCGGGTGGCCGTCACCCTCGGCATCGCTGGCGCGGCCGGCGCGCTCGGCCTGGCGGTGGCCCTGCTGGTCACCCTGGACGGCCCGGCCGAGTCGTCGACCACCTGGATCGAGGTGGGCGGGCTCACCGTCACGCTCGGGGTACGCCTCGACGGCGCCGCCGCCCTGGTCGCCGTCGCGGTCACCACGGTCGCCCTGGCCGTGCAGATCTACTCGACCGGCTACCTGCGGCAGGGACCACCGGAGGAGCCGGAGCACCGTTACCCGCCGTACGCGGCGCAGGTGAGCCTCTTCACCGCCGCGATGCTGCTGGTGGTGGTCTCCGGGGACCTGATCCTGCTGCTGGTCGGCTGGGAGGTGATGGGGCTCTGCTCGTACCTGCTCATCGCCCACGACCGGCGACTGCCCGAGGCGCCGGCCGCCGCGATGAAGGCGTTCCTGGTCACCCGGGTCGGTGACGTCGGCTTCCTGCTCGGCATCGCCCTGCTCGGCGTCTCGGCGGGCAGCTTCCGGATCGCCGACGTGCTCGCCCACGACCACGGCGCCGCCACGCTCACCGCGGCCTGCCTGCTGCTGCTCGCCGGGGTGGCCGGCAAGAGCGCCCAGTTCCCGCTGCACACCTGGCTGCCCGACGCGATGGCCGGCCCGACCCCGATCTCCGCGCTGATCCACGCCGCGACCATGGTCGCCGCCGGCGTGTACGCGGTCACCCGGCTGTGGCCGCTCTTCGCGGCCACCCCGACCGCGCTTGTCGTGCTCGGCGTGATGGCCTCGGTGACCCTGCTGCTCGGCGCGCTGGCCGCCACCGCGCAGGACGACATCAAGCGGGTGCTCGCCTGGTCGACGGTCTCGCAGATCGGCTACATGACCGGCGCGCTCGCCGTCGGCTCCCCACCGGCCGCGCTGTTCCACCTGCTCACCCATGCGGCGTTCAAGGCACTGCTGTTCCTCGCCGCCGGTGCGGTGATCCACGCGGTCGGCACCACGCTGATGTCCCGGATGGGGGGGCTGCGGAGCAGCATGCCGGTGACCTTCTGGTGCACGCTGGTCGGGCTCGGCGCGCTGGCCGGCGTACCGCCGCTCTCCGGCTTCTGGAGCAAGGAAGGCGTGCTCGCCGCCGCCGAGCAGGCTGCCCTGCACGGCGACGGACCGGCACCGGCCTGGCTGGGCTGGCTGGTCTGGCTCGCCGGGCTGGTCGGTGTCGCCGTCACCGCCTGGTACGCCACCCGGCTGCTGCTGGGCACCTTCTTCGGCCCACCCCGCGCCCCGCAGGCCCTTGCCGGGCACGGCCCGGACGCCGCTGCTCGGCACGGGGCGGCAGGCTCGCAGGCAGCGGCCCACCCGCCGCACGACCCGCCGGCGGTGCTCCGCTTGCCGGTGCTGGCGTTGGCCGTACCGGCGGCCCTGCTCGGCCTGGCCGGCTTTCCCGGCTGGTTCTCCCGCCAACTGCAGGCCACCCCGCCGGCCGCTCCCGACGCCGGGTCGGATCTGCTGCCGCCGGACGGGCTGATCCACCTCACCCCGACCGTGTTGCTGCCGCTGGCGCTGCTCGTGATCGGTGCCGGAACGGCGTGGGCGGGCTGGCGGCGGGGCGGCGGTGCCGATCCGGTGGCGGCGCTCGGTCCGCTGCGGCCGGTCTTCGCCCGCGCGTTCCGGCTCGACGACGTGCAGCACACCCTGGTCGTACGCCCGACCACCGCCATGGCGCGGGCGGCGCGTACCGCCGACGAGCGGGTGGTGGACGGCGCGGTCACCGGCACCGGACGCGCCGCCGATGCCCTCGGTGGCGGGCTCGGCGTCCTGCACCGCGCGGCGCTGCCCCGGGCCGCCGCCGCGATCCTGGCCGGCGCGCTGCTGATCGGCCTGGCCGCCGCCCTGATCGGAGCCGCCGCATGAGCGAGCGAACCGTCCGCACCGGCCCGGTGGCACCGCACGGCTGCGACAACGAGCGGGATCGATCGGGGCCGCGGACCGGGGTGATGGCATGACGTCCGGGGACTTTTTGCTGCTCGCGGTACTCGCGGTGCCGGCACTCGGCGCGCTGGCGGTGGCGGCCACCCCACGCGACCGGGCCGCCCGGCTGGTGGGCACGATCGCCGCCACCCTGACGCTGGTCGCGGCGGTGGCGCTGGTCGCCGGCCGGAGCCCGGGCCGGACGGCCTACCCGACGACCGCCCCGGCGGTGCGTCCCTGGCACGCGGTCGACCTGCCCTGGGTGCCGGGGCTGGACCTACGCTTCCATCTGGGCGTGGACGGCATCTCCTGGCCGCTGGTGGTGCTCACCGCCCTGCTCACCCTGCTGTGCTGCGGCTACAGCCTCTGGCGGGTGCCGGGTGGAGGCGACGGCCGGGCCCTGGTGGCGCTGCTGCTGGTCGTCGAGGTCGGCATCCTCGGCACCTTCCTCGCCCTCGACCTGGTGTTGTTCTTCCTCTTCTTCGAGGTCGTCCTGCTGCCGATGTACGCGATCATCGTCGGCTGGGGCGGCGACGGCACCGACCCGGTGTCGCTTGACGCGCGGCGGCGGGCCGGGCGGAAGTTCGCCCTCTACACCCTGTTCGGTTCGGTGCTGCTGCTGGTCGGCGTGTACGTCGTGGTGTCCGCCGCCGGCACCGCCGACATCGTGGCGCTGACCGGCGGCACCGAGCTGTCCCGCACCACGCAGCTCGCCGCCTTCACCCTGCTCGCGTTGGCCTTCGCGGTGAAGAGTCCGCTGTGGCCGCTGCACTCGTGGCTGCCCGACGCGCACACCCAGGCACCCACCGTCGGCAGCGTGCTGCTCGCCGGGGTGCTGCTCAAGATGGGCACCTACGGCCTGATCCGGGTCGCCGTCGGGGTGGCCCCCGAGGGCGCCCGGTGGGCGGCGCCGGTGCTCGGTGTGCTCGCCGTCGCCGCCATCCTGATCGGCTCGCTGGTCTGCCTGGCGCAGACCGAGTTGAAGCGGCTGATCGCGTACTCAAGCGTCGGGCACATGGGCTTCGTCCTGCTGGGAGTCGCCACCCTGACCGCCACCGGCATCCAGGCGGCGCTGATCGGCAACGTCGCCCACGGCATCATCACCGGGCTGCTGTTCTTCCTGGCCGGCGCGATCAAGGACCGTACCCACACCGGCGCGCTCACCGAGCTGTCCGGGCTGCGGGAGACCGCCCCGCGCCTGTCCGGGCTGCTCGCGTTCGCGGCGGTCGCCTCGCTGGGACTGCCCGGGCTGGCCGGCTTCTGGGGCGAGGCGTTCGCCGTGGTCGCCGCCGTCGAGTCCGGTGGTGGGCTGTGGACCACGCTGGCGGTGCTGGCCGCGATCGGCGGGGCACTGACGGCGGCGTACCTGCTGCGGCTGTTGCGGCGGGTGACCCACGGCGAGCCCAGCCCGGCGGTCGCCGCGCTCGGACCCAAGCTGGCCGGGGCCGAACTGGTCGCCTGGGCGCCACTGGTCCTGCTCGCGCTGGCCGTCGGGCTGGCCCCGACGCTGGTGCTGGGCGTCGCCGAAGCTCCGGTCGAGGCCCTGATGGGAGTGGTGGTGCGATGAGCGAGTCGAGTCTCGTGCAGGCCGTCGACCACGTGGCGCTGCTGCCGGCGTACCTGGCCGCCGGCACGGCGGTGCTGGTGTTGCTGGTGGACCTGCTGGCGGCCCGGCCCCCGGCCACCGTCGCCACGGCGGTCACCGGAGCGGTCGCCACGACGGTCGGCGCGGCGGCGGTCGGCTCGGGGGCCGAGCGACGCACGTTCTGCGTCGGCCCCGACTGCTCGTACGTCTTCGGCGGCCGGGCCGCCCTGGTCGGGGCACTGGTCGCGTTGCTCGTCCTCGGGGTGCTGGCGTTGTCCGGGCCACTGCTGCGAGCCGGGAACACCCCGGCGGGGGAGTACTGCTTCCTGCTCGCCTGCTCGATGACCGGTGGCGTGGTGCTCGGTGCGGCCGGCGACCTGATCACCCTGATCGTGGCGGTGGAGGTGCTCACCCTGCCGCTGTACGTGCTGGTCGGCCTACGCCGGGGCAGCCTGGCCAGCGCCGAGGCGGCGGTCACCTTCTTCGTGGTCAGCGTGGTCGCCACCACGCTGACCCTGCTCGGTGCCGCGCTGCTCTACGCGGTCACCGGTGGGCTGCACCTGGAACGGCTGGGCACCCTCCTCGCCGACGACGCGCTGCTCGACCTGCCGTTGACCACGGTCGCGGTGACGCTGGTGGTGGCCGGACTGGCATTCAAGGTGGCGGCGGTGCCGTTCCACGCCTGGGCGCCGGCCACCTACGACGGGGCACCACTGCCGGTGGCCGCGTACCTGTCGACCGCGTCCAAGCTCGGCGGGGTGATCGCGCTGCTGGCGGTGGTACGGCACGCGCTGCCGCCGGAGGTGACCGGGCCGGTGCTGGCGGTGGTCGCCGCGCTGACTATGACCGTCGGCAACCTGGTGGCACTGCGCCAGCGGCGTACGGTGCGACTGCTCGCCTGGTCCTCGGTGGCCCAGGCCGGCTATATTCTCGCCCCGCTCGGGGCGCTGGCCCTGACCGTCGACGCGGACGCCCGCACCGCCGCGTACGCCGCCGCTCTGGCGTACGCCGTCTTCTTCGTGCTGCTGGAACTGGCCGCCTTCGCCGGCGTGGTGGCCCTGCGCCCGGCCGGCGCGGACGGCGGCAGTCTCGACGACCTGCGCGGTGCGGCACGGCGACACCCCTGGGTCGGTGCCGGGCTGGCGTTCGCGCTGATCGGCCTCGCCGGCCTGCCACCCGGCCTGGCCGGGCTGTTCGCCAAGGTGACGGTGGTCCGGTCCCTGCTCGGCGGCGACGCCGGCTGGCTCGCCCTGGTGGTGGCGGTGAACGCGGTCATCGGCCTGGCCTACTACCTGCGGGCCGCCGCGCTGCTCTACGCCCCGCCCGGGGACGTCACCGGCCCCGCCGCCCGGCCCGCCCGCGCGGTGGCTGCGGCGCTGGCGGTGGCGACCGTGGTCGCTCTGGTCATCGGCTTCGCGCCGCAGGTCGTGCTCGATCTCGCCGGGAGCTGACGCCGGCGTCACGTACTTCTACTCCGACAAGCCGGCACTTCGCTCGATGCGGGCGCAACCGGTCAGTGAGGCACAGTTCCCCCGAGCTGTACCACATGGTCCGCGAGTTGGCCGCCGAGGCCCGACAGCCCATGCCCCGGCTCTACGTGAGCCCGACCGCCCAGCCCAACGCGTTCGCCACCGGGCGCAACCCGTAGAACGCGGCCGTCTGCGTCATCCTGGGGCCGATCGCGGCCACCGTCATCCAGCTGGCGATCAGCCGGAGCCGCGAATTCCAGGCGGACGCCTCCGGCACCGAACTGACCGGGGACCCGCTGGCGCTGGCCAGCGCCCTGCGCAAGATCCACATGGGCGCCCAGCGGCGGCTGTTGCCGGCCGAGGGGCAGCTCACCAGCACCGCGCACCTCATGATCGCCAACCCGTTCCGGGGTGGCGGGGTGGCCGCGCTCTTCGCCACCCACCCGCCGATGGAGCAGCGGGTCGCCCGGCTGGAGCAGTTGGCGAGTCAGACGGGTCCCGTGCGCTTCCCGCGCTGACCCGCGCTGACCCCAGCACCGACACCTGATCCGCGCCGTCTGGTCCGGCGCGCGCCCGCCGCCCGACCCGTCCCGCCCGTGGAAGGCCGCGCAAGTTGCGGTATGTCGGCCGTTTGGAGGCGGCCCGAGAGAGCAGACTGCGGCATCCCGGGTACCAGGAGCGGTCGTGCGGCCGACCTTGCTGTCCTGACCGGATCGGTCCCACCCCGGTGCTGTTCGGCACCGCGATCGCCCACCCGTTGGCCCTGATCGCCGTCGGAGCGGCGGTCGCCGCGCTGCCGGCCGGCCCCATCGCCCGCGCGGAGGCCACCGCCGTCCGGGCCGAGCAGCCCGCCGTGGCCTGACCCGCGCCATGATGGGTACGGCACCCGGATGTTCCTCTTCTTCTCCAACCGAATCGGCTGTCTGGGCTCGATCCTGGTCAGCGCGATCCTGACGGTCGTCCTACTGCTGATCTTCGCCCGTTGACCCGGATCTCGACGCCCGGCCTGCACGGTCAGTCGGGCTGGGCCGGCCGCGGAGGTTCTCCCGACCACGGGCGGGCGGTAGCCTCGCGTGCCGAGGAGGTGAGTCGTGGAGCTGACCGCGGTGGGCGCGACCCATCCAGCAGTCGTGGCGAGCTGGGCGACCTCGGCCGAGGAAAGTCGCCGCTGGTGCTCCCATGACCGAGTGACAGCGGAGCACGTCAGGCGCTGGGGAACCGAGCCCGACGTGCTCGCGTACCTCGCCCTCCTCGACGGAGAACCGGCCGGCTACGGCGAGCTGTGGCTCGACGACGACGAGGCCGAGGTGGAGTTGGCCCGCCTCATCGTGGCCCCGGCGCTGCGCGGTCGGGGCCTGGGCCGTCGGATGGTCACCCTGCTCACCAACCTGGCGCAGGATCACCATCCGACGGTGCTGATGCGACTGCACCCCGACAACGCTCCGGCGCTGCGGTGTTACACCGCCGCCGGCTTCGAACCGGTGCCGTCGGACGAGGCGGATCAGTGGAACCGGGGCCAACCCGTGCCGTATCTCTGGCTGCGCCACCGGCGTGCGTACTGAACCCGGACCGCTCTCTGAAGAAGCACGCCGGACACGTGGCAGCGCAACCTCAGCGATTTGGTCAACTCATCGAGGCTGCGGAGCGCTACAGTCGCTGGCGGCGACGGAACGACGCGGCCGGTTCGAGACGACTCAGCGGTAGTTGGTGAACTGGAGGGCCACGCCGAAGTCCTCGGCCTTGAGCAGCGCGATGACCGCCTGAAGGTCGTCCCGCTTCTTGCCGGTGACACGCAGCTGGTCGCCCTGGATCTGGGCCTGCACGCCCTTGGGGCCCTCGTCGCGGATCTTCTTGCTGATCGCCTTCGCCTTGTCCTGGTCGATGCCCTGGATGACCTTGGCATCAAGCTTGAAAACCTTGCCCGAGGGGCGAGGATCACCCGCGTCCAGCGACTTCAGCGAGATGTTCCGTTTGACCAGCTTCTCCTTGAACACGTCCAACGCGGCCCGGACCCGCTCCTCGGTCTCCGCCTGGAGGCTGATCGCCTCCTCACCCGACCAGGAGATCTCGGCACCCGTGCCCCGAAAGTCGAACCGCGTCCCGAGCTCCTTGTCCGCCTGCCGGAGGGCGTTGTCGACCTCCTGGCGATCGACCTTGCTCACGATGTCGAACGACGGGTTCGCTGCCATACTCATGCTCCTGCTGTCCGGCTGTTTTGTGATCCTTTAGCCCTGGTTGCCCAGGGGTACGACCCCCTGACGGTACCCGCTTGCGGCGGCAACGGGTGGAGCCGCTATTCTTGCTTCCGCCGCCGCGCCACGGTGCGGTGGCACGCCCTGGCGGGTTGCCCGAGCGGCCAATGGGAGCGGACTGTAAATCCGTCGCGAAAGCTACAGAGGTTCGAATCCTCTACCCGCCACCAGGTGCAGACACGGCCCTTGACCAGCAGAGATGCTGCTCGGGGGCCGTTCTCGTTGAGCTGCCAATCCGGCCCCCGGTGAGCAGGCCCGGGTTTAGGGGCTGCAACGGCCGGCGGAGCATCGTATCCGCCGGGCGTCGGTCCGTGGTGTTACCTGACGCGACGACGGTCGCAGCGGGAAGGCCAGCGCATCGCAGGTTGCCTCGCCGCTCGTTCGTAGGACCTGCGGCACGGGGCGGCCTCGGTCACGTCGGCGGGGTCGGCGGCACATCCGCAACTGGCTGAACGGCGGCTCGCCGAGTCGACGCTCCACAGGGCAGCGGCATCCTGAGGGCCGGCGAGCGGTTCTTGTTCTGGCATCGATATCTGGTCCGTCTCTCCGGGGGTGCGCGTCGGAGTTGGACACCAACCGGTAGGTCGCGGCGGGTCCGGCTGCGACCCGCTGACACTGAGAGGTCCGGGGCGGCCGGTCAGACATTCATGGGGGTGGCTGGCTTGGTGTATCCGGCCTACTCTGGCAGCCGGGGGGACGTCCGCTGAGATCGGCTCGCGGAGCGGCCAGGGGAGGCGCTGCCGCGCTGGCCCGGAGGCTCGCGATGCCGTCCGAGTTGATGTGAATGTCCATAGTGTTCGTTGGATCGGTCGGTTGTCCGCAAGATCCGCATCGCCCAGCTAGCGGAGCTATTGGGCGGTTGGCCTCTTCTTACTCGGCCGTCGCAGGTCAGGCCTTCCTGACCTGCGCAGATGCGTGGCCGGTTGGTCCGGACGTGTCGTGCGCGTCGACAACCGGATGGTCATCGGCTCTGTCAACTTTCCAGCGACCGACCGGCTGTGGCACCATCGGAGGGCCTTCAACACATCCTCCCATCACCCCATCAGGAGCACATGATGTCTGCTCAACGCTTGGGCCGGCTGCTCGGCTCCCTCACTCTGGTCCTTGGCCTGACTGTCGTGGCAAGTGCCGCTGCGGAGGGCGATCTCAGGACGAACGGAGTTGACTGGCAGATGCCGACACTGAACTCAGTGGTGCGTTAACGGGTGGCCGTCGCGCTGTAACAACCGCCGGCAGTCGCTGAGCTGATGTCGCGAGGAGACCCATGACGTCCCGTCTGAGTTCTCCTCGTCGACAGACGGAACACGCCTGGTTCATCACAGGTCCGTTGGCGCTCTGCGCGATCGTCGTCTCCCTGCTGCTCGGGTTGACGGCCGAATCCGCTCTTGGCGACCTGCCGCTTACGCTGCTTCTCACGGGGGCGATGATCGCCGCCGCCATGCCCACGATCAACATCGTGGTGCGCCGTCAGGCCCTGGGCATTCTCTTCACCGAGATTCCCCTGGTGGTCGCATTGCACCTGCTTCCGCCGCTGTCGGTGGTGGTGGCATCGACGGTGGCCACACTCGTGGTGCAGATGCGACGGCGGCTGCTGCCGGCCAAGTTCTGGTTCAATGTCGCTCTCGCCGCCGCCGCGACGTCTCTGGCCACCGTCGTCTATTGCGTTCTGCCGCAGCCGGCTGGTGTGGGACCGGCCACCTGGGCCGTCCTGCTGGCTGCTATCACCACTCACATCGTGTTCGTCCTCGGGGCCATGGCGGCCGTGTTCACCGTCGTGGAGGGCTGGCCGACGGGGCAGGCGGTGATCCGCGCTGCCCCGTCGGTGCTGCTCGCTGGCGTGGTCAACCTCTGTATCGGCCTGCTGGTCATCATCGCCGTGGAGAGCACCCCCTGGGCCATCCTGCTCTTCGCGGGGCTGGCCATGGCGTTTGCTCTGGTCTACGGCTCGTATGCGCAGTTCCTCCGTCAGCACCGCACCCTCACCGAGATGTACGAGCTCACCAAGGCGATCAGCGAGAGCGGGTCGGACGGAAACCTCATAGACGTCTTGCTGGTCCGGATCCGGAGTCTGATGCAGGCGGAGTACTCCACCCTGTGGCTACCCGCCCAAGGACGTCACCCGGAGGTGTTACTGACCGCTCAGGAGGGCAAGCCGGGGTTGCTGGACTCCACGCCCAGCCTGACGGCCCTGCGCGATGCCGCTCTGGTGCGTCAGAAGACAGTGGCGGTGAGTCACCGTCTCGGGGAGGATCCGGAGTTCCGCGGGGTGCTGAGGCCGACGGCGGTCAAGGATGTGATCGTGGTGCCACTGCGGTCCGGCAAGGCGGTCATCGGCACCCTGGAGGTGGCGAACCGGCTCGGCGACACCAACTTCTTCCGCGGCCCCGACATCCCAGTCTTCGAAACGGTCGCCGCCCACGCCGCGGTCGCGCTGGAGAATTCCCGCCTGGTCGACCGGCTGCGGCACGACGCGTACCACGACGCGCTGACGAAGCTGCCCAACCGCCGGCGCATCCTCGGCGCGCTGGCCGAGGCGGTCCGGATCCGGGCGCCCGGCGAGGTGGTCGCGCTGCTGCTCTTCGACGTCGATCGGCTGCGTCAGGTGAACGAGGCGCTCGGCCACGCGGCGGGCGACAAGGTCCTGGTTGAGGTCGCCGATCGGCTGCGTGGTTGTGCGCCGTCGGCCGCGTTGGTCGGGCGGGCCGGTGGTGATGAGTTCCTGGTGACCCTGCGGCTGGAGAACGCCGACGCCGCGGTAGAGCTTGCCGGCCAGTTGCGGGAACAGATCCGCGACGAGATGGTCTTCGACTCGCTCACGCTGGACGTGGACACCGCGGTCGGGGTGGTCGTACACCCGGATCACGGCGACGCCCCGGCGACCCTGCTGCAGCGGGTGGACGTGGCCGCGACGGCGGCCAAGTCGGTCCCCGGTAGCGTGCAGCTGTACACGCCAGCTCTGGAGTCGCGGTCGCTGCACCGGCTAGGTCTCGCCGGAGACCTGCGCAGCGCCCTCGACAACGGCGAGCTGGAGGTCTACTACCAGCCCAAGGTGACGCTGCGGGACCGCCGGCTCATCGGGGTGGAGTGCCTGGCCCGCTGGGAGCATCCGACGCACGGTTCGGTCACCCCGGCGGATTTCGTCGCCGTGGCCGAGCACACCGGCCAGCTCGGCCGGCTCACCGAGTTCGTGCTCCGGGAGGGGCTGCGGCACAGCCGGGACTGGGCACACGGCGGTCAGTCGCTCGCCGTCGCGGTCAATCTCTCCGCGCGTACGCTCACCGACCAGCACTTCCCGGAGCAGGTGCGGGAGTTGCTGGAGGAGTACGACATTCCGGCGCAGCTGCTGACCCTGGAGATTCCGGAAGCCGGCGTGCTGGACGGCACCGAGCGCCCGATCCCGACCCTGCGCCGCCTGCGAGACCTGGGCGTACGGCTCTCCGTGGACGACTTCGGCACCGGCAGCTCCTCGCTGGCCCACCTGCGTCGCCTGCCGGTGCACGAGGTGAAGGTCGATCACTCCTTCGTGCAGGGAATGGCCACCGACCCGGGGGACTTGGCCATCGTCAACGCCGTCGTCACCCTGTCCCAGCAGTTCGGTCTCACCGTGGTGGCCGAGGGCGTGGAGAGCGAGCT
Organism: Micromonospora sp. ATLC16; assembly: GCF_057196645.1. Classification (NCBI taxonomy): domain Bacteria; kingdom Bacillati; phylum Actinomycetota; class Actinomycetes; order Micromonosporales; family Micromonosporaceae; genus Micromonospora; species Micromonospora sp. ATLC16. Next base: position 58,128 of record NZ_JBXUOW010000026.1, on the reverse strand, counting down.
GACCCTGGAACTGCTCCAGGACATTGGCTGCGAGGTCGGTCAGGGGTTCCTGTTCAGCCGTCCGCTGCCGTACGAGCGCCTGGAGGCGTGGTTCGGCGCCCAGATCGATCCGGAGTCGATCTCCAGCAGCGAGCTTCCGAGACTGCGTGTGGTGCCCTGAGCTGGGCGTACGGCGTGCCTGGGGATCCGATTTCACCAGTACGATCGGGCCGTGTACTCTTACCTCTGCGCGGGCACCGGGTGATCGCGCAGGCCCCCTTAGCTCAGTCGGCAGAGCGTCTCCATGGTAAGGAGAAGGTCTACGGTTCGATTCCGTAAGGGGGCTCAGAGGGTCCGGCTGGGCCCACCGCGGCGGTGTAGCTCAGATGGCAGAGCAAGCGGCTCATAATCGCTGTGTCGCCGGTTCAAGTCCGGCCACCGCTACTCTCGTCCGCCCCGGAGGATCTCCGGTGGTCGGTGGGACGGGCGCCACAGGCGCCCGCTTTGTGTGTCCGCCCAGGTGGGGCGTACGCTGTAGCGCCGTAGTTGTATCCGTTATCGAGGAAGGCACTCCGCCGTGGCGAAGGCGACCGATGTCCGGCCGAAGATCACTTTGGCGTGTGTGGAGTGCAAGGAGCGCAACTACATCACGCGCAAGAACCGCCGTAACGACCCGGACCGCATCGAGCTGAAGAAGTTCTGCCCCCGGGACGGGCGGCACACCCTGCACCGCGAAACGCGCTGAACCTGCCCGGGCCGATCGGCCCGGTGCCGCACGCATCCTGATCGCCGGTCCGTACGGACGGCGCGGCTGAGCCGACGCCGACCGGTCGGATCGGCGATTGTGCTTTGCGTGTAGGTTCGCGGCATGCCCCTGGACCAGTCCTTCGTCGGTCGGAGCTATCCGCCGACCGCCCCCTATCAGGTGGGCCGTGAGAAGATCCGCGAGTTCGCGACGGCGATCGGCGCCACCGATCCCGCTCACCACGATCCGGAGGCCGCCCGCGCGCTGGGCCACCCCGACGTGGTCGCGCCGCCGACGTTCCCGGTGGTGATCACCATGGCGGCCAGCCGCCAGCTGATCGAGGACCCGGCGCTCGGCATCGACTACAGCCGGGTGGTTCACGGCGACCAGCGGTTCGCGTACACCCGGCCGGTGGTGGCCGGCGACGAGCTGGTCTGCGTCAACGCAGTCGAGGAGATCACCAGCCGGGGCGGCCACGAGTTTCTGACCACCCGGACCGACGTCAGCACGACCGCCGGCGAGCCGGTGGTCGCGGTCTGGTCCAAGCTCGTCGTACGCGGGGAGGCCTGACGTGGAACTGCCCACCCAGACGTTCCGGGTGACCCGGGCGGACCTGGTTCGTTACGCAGGTGCCTCCGGCGACTTCAACCCGATCCACTGGAGCGACCGGTTTGCCACCAAGGTGGGTCTGCCAGGTGTGATCGCCCACGGCATGTTCACCATGGCGCTCGTCGGTCGGGCGGTCACCACCTGGGCCGGCTCGTCCGACGCAGTGGTCGACCTTGGCGTGCGGTTCACCCGTCCGGTGGTGGTCCCCGACGACGACTCCGGCACCGAGATCGTGGTGACCGCAGTGGTTCGTGAGGTGACCGACGCGGGTCTGACCAGGCTGGACGTCACCGCCACCTGTCTCGGTGAGAAGGTGCTCTCGCAGGCGCGGGCCACCGTGCGTACGGCGGGCTGACCGGCACCGCACGGCGCGTCGGGTAGACCGGTTGGGAAAGTCGGGTCGGTACCCGTACACTGGTCCGCCGTGGGGTAAGTGACCCCTGCCTGGTCGTGTGACGTTGTGACCGGGCGGGGCGAGCGTTGCCACACAGGGGTGTAGCTCAATTGGCAGAGCAGCGGTCTCCAAAACCGCAGGCTGCAGGTTCAAGTCCTGTCACCCCTGCGCCTCAGGCCTGACCGTTCCGTGGGTCCCGCCGCCGTCTGGTGGCGTCCGGCCCGTGGTGGTGGCATCGGCGGGGAGGTTCCGAGGCATCGGGCCTTCCGGTTGATCCGCCGGCCGCGGCCCGTCCCGGGACGGTTGGTCCGGCTGGCGTGACCAAGCGCCGCGCACGTGCACCGCGTGCGACACCGACATCCCGCGACGGAGGGCGAAGTGGCCGACAACAAGCGGCGCGGCGAGGACGCCGACGACGAGCGCCTGAACGACGAGGTCGTCAACGACAGCGCCGAGGACGACGCCACCGACGCGGACGAGCCGGTTTCGCGGGGTGGCACCGCCACCCGTTCGCGGGCCAGGGCGGATTCCGCCGACGGTCGCAGGACGCGTACCGACGCCGACAAGGTGGGCCTGTTTGGCCGCATCGCGCGTTTCATCCGCGAGGTCGTGGCCGAACTGCGTAAGGTCATCTGGCCGACCCGCAAGGAACTGCTGACCTACACGACGGTGGTGATCGCGTTCGTCACGGTGATGCTGACGATCGTGGCTGTCCTGGACTACGGCTTCGCCAAGGGCGTGTTGTGGGTCTTCGGCAACCCCAGCTGACCGGCTGAACGTGCGATAGTGACGGAAGTGAGCAAGCGTGCCTGAGTACGACGAGACCGCCGCGACCCCGGACGAGCAGTCCACGGTGGCGACGGCGGCTGGTGACGAGTCGGTCGAGGCCGCCAACGAGTCGGAGTTCGCCATGACCGAGCCCGCTCCCGAGGAGGACTTCGACCCGGTCGCGGAGCTGCGGCAGAAGCTGCGCTACGCACCGGGCGACTGGTACGTGGTGCACTCGTACGCCGGTTACGAGAACAAGGTCAAGACCAACCTCGAGACCCGGATCACGTCCCTCGATATGGAGGACTACATCTACCAGGTCGAGGTGCCGACCCGGGAAGAGGTCGAGGTCAAGAACGGCAAGCGTGCCCAGGTACAGGCCAAGGTTTTTCCCGGCTACATCCTCGTCCGGATGGAGCTGACCGCGGAGTCCTACTCCTGCGTACGCAACACCCCCGGGGTCACCGGTTTCGTCGGTGCCACGGACCGGGCCGACCGGCCGGCGCCGCTGAGCCTCGACGAGGTGCTCAAGTGGCTGGCACCTGCCGTCGAGACCGAGCAGAAGAAGGCCAAGCCGGAGATCAAGGTCCTCGACTTCGAGGTCGGTGACTCGGTGACGGTGACCGACGGTGCCTTCGCCTCCCTGCCGGCGACGATCAGCGAGATCAACGCCGACCAGCAGAAGCTCAAGGTGCTGGTGTCGATCTTCGGCCGGGAGACGCCGGTGGAGCTGAACTTCAACCAGGTCGCCAAGATCTGAGCTGGCGGCCTCCGGCGGCGGGCGACCGCCGCCGGTTGTCGTCGTTCGTCTGGTTCACTTGACCGGCCCACCTCTGTGGTCGCCGGGATCCAGGTCTGCGCTACCCTAGAACGTCGCCGCCGTCGCATGCGCGCTGACCGTGCGCGCCCCGACGGCGGTGTCGTGTGAACCTTTTTCCCAGTTCCAAGCCCCAGGAAGAGACATGCCTCCGAAGAAGAAGCTCGTCAAGACGTTCACGCTTCAGCTGCCGGCGGGCCAGGCGACTCCGGCGCCGCCGGTCGGTCCCGCGCTCGGTCAGCACGGCGTGAATATCATGGAGTTCTGCAAGTCGTACAACGCGCAGACCGAGTCGCAGCGGGGCGACATCGTTCCCGCCGAGATCAGCGTGTACGAGGACCGGTCCTTCACCTTCGTGCTGAAGACCCCGCCCGCCGCCCGGCTGCTGATCAAGGCTGCCGGTGTGCAGAAGGGCTCGGGTGTCCCGCACACGCAGAAGGTCGGTTCGGTAACCCGCGCCCAGCTGCGCGAGATCGCCGAGAAGAAGATGGCCGACCTCAACGCCAACGACCTCGACCAGGCTGAGAAGATCATCGCCGGCACCGCCCGGTCGATGGGTCTGAACGTCACCGACTGACGTCGGCCACCACCGACCCGTACGGATCGTGGGAGGGCGCGCGAGTACCGCGGCCCGCCAGAGACCACAGGAGCAGACAGAAATGCAGCGCAGCAAGAGCTACCGCAAGGCCGCCGAGGTCATTGACCGGTCCAAGCTCTACACCCCCGTCGAAGCCGTCAAGCTGGCCAAGGAGACCACCGCCGCCAAGTTCGACGCCACGGTCGAGGTCGCGATGCGCCTCGGCGTCGACCCCCGCAAGGCGGACCAGATGGTCCGCGGCACGGTCAACCTGCCGCACGGCACCGGTAAGACCGCCCGCGTGATCGTCTTCGCTGCCGGCGCGAAGGCCGAGGAGGCCGTCGCCGCCGGTGCCGACGAGGTGGGCACCGACGAGCTGGTCGCCCGGATCCAGGGCGGTTGGCTGGACTTCGACGCGGCGATCGCCACGCCCGACCAGATGGCCAAGATCGGCCGGATCGCGCGGATCCTGGGCCCGCGCGGTCTGATGCCGAACCCGAAGACCGGCACGGTGACCATGGACGTCACCAAGGCGGTGGCGGACATCAAGGGCGGGAAGATCACCTTCCGGGTGGACAAGCACTCGAACCTGCACCTGATCATCGGTAAGGCCTCGTTCTCCGAGGCCCAGCTGGTCGACAACTACGCGGCCGTCCTCGACGAGGTGCTGCGGGCCAAGCCGTCGGCCGCGAAGGGCAAGTACCTCAAGAAGGTCACCCTCACCACCACGATGGGACCGGGCGTACCGATCGACCCGAACGTGGTGAAGAACCTGCAGGAGGGCTCGGCCGACAGCTGAGCACGACGCACCGACGCGGCCCCCCCACCAGTGGCGGGGCCGCGCTCGTCTGTCCGGTGTGGCAGGCTCGCGGCATGTGGCTGGAGGACGTCGGGCTGCGGTACCACCGGCGCGGTCCGTGGGTGCTGCGACAGGTGACCGTGCGCGTGGCGGCGGGCGAGGCGGTGGTTCTACGGGGCCGCAACGGGGCCGGCAAGTCGACGCTGCTCCAGCTCGCCGCCGGAGTCCTGCGGCCGTCCCGGGGGCGGGTGCTCGACCGGCCGGCGGTCGTGGGCTGGGTACCGGAGCGCTTCCCGGCCGAGCAGCCGTTCACGGTCGACGGCTATCTCGCCGCGATGGCCCGGATCGCCGGCCTGTCCCCGGCCACGACGGAGCGGACGGTGCGACGCTGGGTCGACCGACTCGGCCTCGGCCCGTTCCGCACGGTCCGGCTGGCGCAGCTGTCGAAGGGCACCGCCCAGAAGGTCGGCCTGGCCCAGGCCGTGCTGCGTCCGCCCGGCCTGCTCGTCCTCGACGAGCCCTGGGAGGGCCTGGACGCCGCAGCGCGTGACCTGGTGCCACAGGTGGTCGACGAGGTGCTTGCCGACGGCGGGTCGGTGCTGGTCAGCGACCATCGCGGGGAGACTGTCCGGCTGCCCGGCGCGCGGGAGTGGTTGGTGGCCGACGGGGCAGTCGTCGAGCGGGCCCCGTCGGATGCGGCGGCGGTCGCGGTGGTCGAGCTGGAGGTTCCGGTCGGGCAGTTGCCGGCGACCGTCGCCCGTCTACGTACCGAGGGCCATCACGTGCTCCGGGTACGCGGCCAGGGCGCACCGCCCGACGCCACGCGGCCGGGGCCGGGCGCGTCGTCCGAGGTGGCCCGGTGACCGCGCTGGTGCGATTCCGGCTCGCCGGCTTCCTGCGCACCGGGCGGGCGCTGGCCCCGGTCCTGGCCGGCCTGCTCACCCTCGGCATCCTCTACGGCGGAGGTCGGGCCCAGCCCGCGGAGGCCTACGGTGTGTCGGCCGTGGTGCTCTTTCCGGTGCTGGCCTGGCAGACGAAGATCCTGCTGGACGTGGAGCCGGACGTGCAGCGCCGGCTGGCCCTGATCGCGGTCGGCTCGGCGCGGGAGCGGGCAGCCGGCCTGATCGCCGCGGTGGTGGCCGGCCTCGCCATGGTCGTGATCGCCCTGGTCATCCCCTGGTTGGTCGGCGGGGTGACCGGTCCGACCGCACCTGGTCACCGGTCGATCGCCGCAGGGGTGGCGCTCGGTCTGTGGGCGCATCTGCTCGCCCTGCCGGCGGCCGTGGCGCTGGGCGCGCTGGCCAGCCGGGTGATCACCCGCAGTGCCGGCTACGGTGTGGCGGTGCTCACTCTCGGTGCGGTCGGCGCACTGGTGCTCGGCTTGTCGGGGTCGGTCGCGCCGTGGCTGGCGCCTCCGCTGCTATCGACCGCCAGGGCGCTGGTCGGCCCGCTGCCCGGGTCGACCGCGCTGCTGCTGACGGGGTGGGCACTGGCCTGGGCGGCGGTGGCGCTGACCGGCTACGCCCGGCTCCGCGGCCGGCGCGCCTAGGGCCTGTGGGCGTGGCCGAGCGGGGCTCGACCGCTGGCCGGGTGACGCTCGCCGCTCCCACCCGCCCGCACCGTGGGGACGCACCGGGGACGATTTGGTGGTCACCGCGGGTGTCGCGTAGCCTTGTCGGTGAAGTTCCACCCAGAGACCGCTGGTCACCGTGCCTCGGCACGGTCGAAGGTCCCGCGAAGACGGGCGACCCGCGTAGGGCGGCAAGCGATACCGGCAGCATCCGTTGGTCCGCCGACCAGATGATTCCGCCGTCCTCGCCCCGTGCGCCCTGCGCCGGGGCTTTTCTGTTGCCGCGACACCTCCGCCCCGTCACAGGTGCTCGCCTGCGACGGTGACCAGCCTCGAGCAACGAGAGAGGAGGGACATGGCGGACAAGCCGATCCGGGCCGACAAGTCCACGGCCGTCGCAGAGCTGACCGAGAGCTTCCGGAGCGCGGGTGCCACCGTGCTGACCGAGTACCGCGGTCTGACGGTCTCCCAGCTCACCCAGCTGCGGCGCTCGCTCGGCAAGGAGACCAGCTACACGGTTGCCAAGAACACGCTGGCCAAGCGTGCCGCGGCGGACGCGGGCATCTCCGGCCTCGACGAGCTGTTCACCGGTCCTACCGCGCTGACTTTCGTTTCGGGGGACGTCGTCGAGGCGGCGAAGGGCCTTCGCGACTTCGCGAAGGCCAACCCGAAGCTCGTCATCAAGGGCGGCGTCTTCGAGGGCAAGGCCATTTCCGCGGCCGAGGTCACGAAGCTCGCCGACCTGGAGTCCCGCGAGGTGCTGCTGGCCAAGCTGGCCGGCGCGATGAAGGGCAACCTGAGCAAGGCCGCGGCCCTGTTCCAGGCCCCGCTGTCGAAGACCGCCCGTCTGGCGGCCGCCCTGCAGGACAAGCGCGAGAAGGAAGGCGCCGAGGCGGCCTGAGGCCGCGCCGGCACACCACGTTCTTCAGTTCGAATCATGAGGAAAGGACGCCAGACATGGCGAAGCTCAGCACCGACGAGCTGCTCGACGCGTTCAAGGAGATGACGCTGATCGAGCTCTCCGAGTTCGTGAAGCAGTTCGAAGAGACCTTCGAGGTCACCGCCGCCGCCCCGGCCGCGATGATGATGGCGGGTCCGGCCGCCGGTGGCGCTGCCGCCGAGGCCGAGCCGGAGAAGGACGAGTTCGACGTCATCCTCGACGCCGACGGTGGCAAGAAGATCCAGGTCATCAAGGTCGTGCGTGAGCTGACCGGCCTGGGCCTCAAGGAGGCCAAGGACCTGGTCGAGGCCGCTCCGAAGGCCGTTCTGGAGAAGGCCAACAAGGAGACCGCTGAGAAGGCCAAGGCCAAGCTGGAGGGCGAGGGCGCCAAGGTCACCCTCAAGTGACCTGAGTCCCACCTGGCCGTCCCGGCTCGCATCAACCGGGCACAGCACGTCGCGGCGGGCGGCGATCCGACAGTGGATCGCCGCCCGCCGTGTTCGTGTACCGGCCCGCAACCGGCATGAGCAGGGTGTCAAAGCCGCTCTGCGGCGGGTGGACCGGGCCGGCGGGCTCGCTCGTGAGTGGGAAAGAGCGCCCGATGCCGACACCGGCCCTTGACGCGGCCCTGGACTGCCAGGCACGCTGACATCAGCAAGACCTTCCGCGCTTGCGACGGCCACCGCGCGGGTAATGCAGCGGCAGCACCACTCGCCACGCAGACCCGGGGCGGCCCGGCAGGGACGTTGCGTTCCGAGCGGCCCGGTGCGACCCGTTCGAGGGGTCCCGAGGCACGTTCCGCAACAACCTGCGGGGTGGGCTGGACAGCGGTTAGCCTCTCGGCTACACTGCTAGTTTGCGCTGCCTTCCGACTTGACCCCTGCTCGGAAATGTCCGATTGTGGATATTTCTGGTGGGGTCATTGGAGTGCACGCGTACCAGCCGTTCTGCAGCACCGGTCCTCGGAAGGACGCATCTTGGCAGCTTCCCGCCCTGCGAAGACCAGTCGTACGTCGAGCGCATTCGCTCCCCGCCGAGTTTCCTTCGGTCGGATCACCGAACACCTCGAGGTCCCCAACCTCCTCGCCATTCAGAACGAGTCCTTCGACTGGCTCGTCGGCAACGAGGCTTGGCAGGGCCGGTCGGCGGACGACCCGCACGCACGCTCGGGTCTCGCGGAAATTCTCGACGAGATCAGTCCCATTGAGGACTTTTCCGGCACTATGTCGCTTTCCTTCTCGGTGCCACGCTTCGACGAGGTCAAGGCCTCGATCGAGGAGTGCAAGGAGAAGGATCTCACCTACTGCGCGCCACTGTTCGTGACCGCGGAGTTCACCAACAACACCACCGGCGAGATCAAGAGCCAGACGGTGTTCATGGGTGACTTCCCGATGATGACGCCGAAGGGCACCTTCATCATCAACGGCACCGAGCGGGTGGTGGTCAGCCAGCTCGTCCGCTCGCCGGGCGTGTACTTCGACAAGCAGCCGGACAAGACCTCCGACCGCGACCTCTCCAGCGTCAAGGTGATCCCGAGTCGGGGTGCCTGGCTGGAGTTCGACATCGACAAGCGCGACACGGTCGGCGTTCGCATCGACCGTAAGCGTCGGCAGGCCGTCACGGTGCTGCTCAAGGCCATCGGATGGTCGGCCGAGCAGATCCGTGAGAAGTTCGGCTGGTCCGAGCTGATGATGACCACGCTCGAGAAGGACCACATCGCCGGCCAGGACGAGGCGCTCCTCGACATCTACCGCAAGCTGCGCCCTGGCGAGCCGCCGACCCGTGAGAACGCCCAGACCTTGCTCGACAACCTCTTCTTCAACCCGAAGCGGTACGACGTAGCCAAGGTCGGTCGGTACAAGTTCAACAAGAAGCTCGAGCTGGACGTGCCGATCACCACCGGCACGTTGACCGAGGACGACATCGTCGCCACCGTGGAGTACCTCTGCCGGCTGCACGCCGGTGAGGAGGGCTACGAGGCCGACGACATCGACCACTTCGGCAACCGGCGGTTGCGTACCGTGGGCGAGCTGATCCAGAACCAGGTTCGGGTCGGCCTGTCCCGGATGGAGCGGGTCGTCCGTGAGCGGATGACCACCCAGGACGTCGAGGCGATCACGCCGCAGACCCTGATCAACATCCGTCCGGTCGTCGCCGCGATCCGCGAGTTCTTCGGCACCTCGCAGCTGTCCCAGTTCATGGACCAGACCAACCCGCTGGCGGGCCTGACCCACCGGCGACGGCTGAGCGCGCTCGGCCCCGGTGGTCTGTCCCGGGAGCGGGCCGGCTTCGAGGTCCGCGACGTGCACCCGTCCCACTACGGCCGGATGTGCCCGATCGAGACGCCGGAGGGCCCGAACATCGGCCTGATCGGCGCGCTGTCCACCTTCGCCCGGGTCAACCCGTTCGGCTTCATCGAGACGCCGTACCGGAAGGTCATCGACGGTCGGGTCACCGACCAGATCGACTACCTGACCGCGGACGAGGAGGACCGGTTCGTCAAGGCACAGGCCAACGCCCCGCTGCGGGCCGACGGCTCGTTCGCCGAGGACCGCGTCCTGGTTCGGCGTAAGGGCGGCGAGACCGAGGACGTCACGCCGGCCGCCGTGGACTACATGGACGTGTCGCCGCGGCAGATGACCTCGGTCGCCACCGCGATGATCCCGTTCCTGGAGCACGACGACGCGAACCGGGCCCTGATGGGCGCGAACATGCAGCGTCAGGCGGTGCCGCTGGTCAAGGCCGAGTCTCCACTGGTCGGCACCGGCATGGAGTACCGTGCCGCCGTCGACGCCGGTGACGTGGTCGTGGCCGAGGTCGGTGGCGTGGTCGAGGACCTCTGCGCCGACTACATCACCGTGCACCAGGACGACGGTCACCGCCGGACGTACCTGCTGCACAAGTTCCGTCGCTCCAACGCCGGCTCCTGCGTCAACCAGAAGCCGGTCGTCTTCGAGGGTGACCGGGTCGAAGCCGGCCAGGTCATCTCCGACGGTCCGTGCACCGACGAGGGCGAGATGGCGCTCGGGCGAAACCTGCTCGTGGCGTTCATGACCTGGGAGGGGCACAACTACGAGGACGCGATCATCCTGTCGCAGCGCCTCGTGCAGCAGGACGTCCTCACCTCGATCCACATCGAGGAGCACGAGGTCGACGCCCGGGACACCAAGCTCGGCCCGGAGGAGATCACTCGCGACATCCCGAACGTCAGCGAGGAGATGCTCGCCGACCTGGACGAGCGCGGGATCATCCGGATCGGCGCCGAGGTCGTCCCCGGCGACATCCTGGTCGGCAAGGTCACGCCCAAGGGCGAGACCGAGCTGACCCCGGAGGAGCGGCTGCTTCGCGCGATCTTCGGCGAGAAGGCGCGCGAGGTCCGGGACACCTCTCTGAAGGTGCCGCACGGCGAGACCGGCACGGTCATCGGCGTGCGTACCTTCTCCCGGGAGGACGGCGACGAGTTGCCGCCGGGCGTCAACGAGCTGGTCCGGGTCTACGTCGCGCAGAAGCGGAAGATCCAGGACGGTGACAAGCTCGCCGGCCGACACGGCAACAAGGGCGTCATCTCCAAGATCCTGCCGGTCGAGGACATGCCGTTCCTGGAGGACGGCACCCCGGTCGACATCGTGCTCAACCCGCTGGGTGTGCCGAGCCGGATGAACATCGGCCAGGTGCTGGAGACGCACCTCGGCTGGGTGGCCAAGACGGGCTGGCAGGTCGAGGGCGACGACGCCGAGTGGAAGCGGCAGCTCCGGGGCATCGGCGCCGACTCCTCCGAGCCGGACACCAACGTGGCCACCCCGGTCTTCGACGGTGCCCGCGAGGAGGAGATCTCCGGTCTGCTCGCCTCGACCCTGCCCAACCGGGATGGTCGGCAGCTGATCGGTTCCTCCGGAAAGGCGCAGCTGTTCGACGGCCGTTCGGGTGAACCGCTGCCCGACCCGATCGCGGTCGGCTACATCTACATCCTGAAGCTCAACCACCTGGTCGACGACAAGATCCACGCTCGTTCGACCGGTCCGTACTCGATGATCACGCAGCAGCCGCTGGGTGGTAAGGCGCAGTTCGGTGGCCAGCGCTTCGGCGAGATGGAGTGCTGGGCGATGCAGGCCTACGGTGCCGCGTACGCCCTGCAGGAGCTGCTGACGATCAAGTCCGACGATGTTCTCGGCCGGGTGAAGGTCTACGAGGCCATCGTCAAGGGCGAGAACATCCCGGAGCCGGGCATCCCGGAGTCGTTCAAGGTGCTGCTCAAGGAGCTGCAGTCGCTGTGCCTCAATGTCGAGGTGCTCTCCAGCGACGGCGTGGCCCTGGAGATGCGCGAGACCGACGACGAGGTGTTCCGGGCTGCGGAGGAACTGGGTATCGACCTGTCCCGGCGCGAGCCGAGCTCGGTCGAGGAAGTGTGACGTTGGGGTTTCGGGGCGGGGCGACCCACTCCGGGCGGTCAGGCTTGATCCCTTCATGGGTCACCCCGCCCCGAAACCAAAACCCGGTGAGCTGCTGACGCACCAAGCGACGTGTGAGGGATCTGAACGTGCTCGACGTCAACTTTTTCGACGAGTTGCGAATTGGGCTGGCGACCGCGGACGACATTCGTCAGTGGTCGCACGGCGAGGTCAAGAAGCCCGAGACGATCAACTACCGCACCCTCAAGCCGGAGAAGGACGGGCTCTTCTGCGAGAAGATCTTCGGTCCGCAGCGGGACTGGGAGTGCTACTGCGGTAAATACAAGCGGGTCCGGTTCAAGGGCATCATCTGTGAGCGCTGCGGCGTCGAGGTGACCCGCTCGAAGGTCCGCCGTGAGCGGATGGGCCACATCGAGCTGGCTGCCTCGGTGACCCACATCTGGTACTTCAAGGGCGTGCCGAGCCGGCTGGGCTACCTGCTGGACCTCGCCCCGAAGGACCTCGAGAAGATCATTTACTTCGCCTCGTACGTCGTGACGAGCGTTGACGCCGAAGCGCGTCACCGTGACCTCTCGACCATCGAGAACGAGATCCTGGCCGAGAAGCGGCAGTCGGAGAACAGCCGCGACTCGGAGATCGAGAAGCGGGCGGCCAAGCTCGAGGCCGACCTGGCCGAGCTGGAGGCCGAGGGCGCGAAGGCGGACGTCCGGCGCAAGGTCAAGGAGGGCGGAGAGCGCGAGATGCGCCAGATCCGCGACCGGGCCCAGCGCGAGATCGACCGTCTGGACGAGGTGCTGGACACCTTCCGCAAGCTGGAGCCGAAGCAGCTGGTCACCGACGAGCTGCTCTACCGTGAGCTGCGCGACCGGTTCGGTGAGTACTTCACCGGTGGCATGGGTGCCGAGGCGATCAAGGCCCTGGTGCAGAACATGGACCTCGAGGCCGAGGCCGAGAACCTGCGGGAGACCATCCGCACCGGTAAGGGCCAGCGGAAGATCCGGGCGCTCAAGCGGCTCAAGGTCGTCGCGGCGTTCCAGAACACCCGCAACTCGCCGCTCGGCATGGTGCTGGACTGCGTGCCGGTGATCCCGCCGGACCTGCGCCCGATGGTGCAGCTCGACGGTGGCCGTTTCGCCACCAGCGACCTGAACGACCTCTACCGTCGGGTCATCAACCGGAACAACCGGCTCAAGCGGCTGATCGACCTCGGCGCGCCCGAGATCATCGTCAACAACGAGAAGCGGATGCTGCAGGAGGCCGTCGACGCGCTGTTCGACAACGGCCGCCGTGGCCGGCCGGTCACCGGCCCGGGTAACCGTCCGCTCAAGTCGCTGTCCGACATGCTCAAGGGCAAGCAGGGCCGGTTCCGCCAGAACCTGCTGGGCAAGCGCGTCGACTACTCCGGCCGTTCGGTCATCGTGGTCGGCCCGAAGCTCAAGCTGCACCAGTGCGGCCTGCCCAAGCAGATGGCGCTGGAGCTGTTCAAGCCGTTCGTGATGAAGCGGCTGGTCGACCTCAACCACGCACAGAACATCAAGTCCGCCAAGCGGATGGTCGAGCGGCAGCGGCCGGTCGTGTGGGACGTGCTGGAAGAGGTCATCGGCGAGCACCCGGTGCTGCTCAACCGGGCACCGACCCTGCACCGACTCGGCATCCAGGCCTTCGAGCCGCAGCTGGTCGAGGGCAAGGCCATCCAGATCCACCCGCTGGTCTGCACCGCGTTCAACGCCGACTTCGACGGTGACCAGATGGCGGTGCACGTGCCGCTGTCCGCCGAGGCCCAGGCCGAGGCTCGGATCCTGATGCTGTCGTCGAACAACATCCTCAAGCCGGCCGACGGCAAGCCGGTCACCATGCCCACCCAGGACATGGTCATCGGGCTCTACCACCTGACCCACCTCACCGCCGGTGAGCGCGGGGAGGGCCGGGCGTTCAGCTCGGACGCCGAGGCGCGGATGGCGTACGACAACGGCGAGCTGCACCTGCAGGCGCCGGTGAAGATCCGGCTGCGGGACGTGGTCGAGGTCGACAACGGCGCTGGCGGGCAGCCGTGGACCGCGCCCGAGGGATGGGTTGCGGGCGAGCCGCTCACGGTCGAGACCACTCTCGGTCGGGTGCTGTTCAACGAGACCCTGCCGCAGGGCTACCGGTTCGTGAACTACGAGATCCGCAAGGGTCAGCTCTCCGCGATCGTCAACGACCTCGCCGAGCGGTTCCCGAAGGTGGCCCTGGCGGCAACCTTGGACGGGCTCAAGGAGGCCGGCTTCCACTGGGCCACCTGGTCCGGCGTGACGATCGGCATGGAGGACGTCATCGCTCCGCCGCGCAAGCGGGAGATCCTGGAGCGGTACGAGAAGGAAGCCGACCGGATCGACAAGCAGTACCAGCGTGGTCTGATGACCGCCGAGGAGCGTCGCGGCGAGCTCATCGAGATCTGGACCAAGGCGACCAACGAGGTCGCCAAGGAGATGGACACCGCGCTGCCGCAGGAGAACCCACTGTGGAAGATGATCAACTCGGGTGCTCGCGGTAACCTGCTCCAGCTCCGGCAGATCGCGGCGATCCGTGGTCTGGTGGCCAACCCGAAGGGCGAGATCATCCCGCGGCCGATCAAGGCCAGCTACCGGGAGGGTCTGTCCGTGCTGGAGTACTTCATCTCCACGCACGGTGCCCGTAAGGGTCTCGCGGACACCGCTCTGCGTACCGCCGACTCGGGTTACCTGACCCGGCGTCTGGTGGACGTTTCGCAGGACGTCATCATCCGCGAGGAGGACTGCGGCACCGACCGGGCCATCCCGATGCAAGTGGGTCAGACGATCGACGTCAGCAGTCCGGTGGCCGCCGAAGGCGGCACTCTGGTCGTGCACGAGCACGCGGAGACCAGCGTGCACGCCCGTACCTTGGCCGACGACATCAAGGGGCCGGACGGCACCGTCGTCGCCGAGCGGGGCGCGGACATCAACTCGATCCTGGTCGACCGGATCGTCGCCGCCGGGGTCGAGACCGTCCGGGTACGCAGCGTGCTCACCTGCGAGTCGAAGCTGGGTGTCTGCGGTGCGTGCTACGGCCGCTCGCTGCCGACCGGCAAGATCGTCGATGTCGGTGAGGCGGTCGGCATCATCGCCGCCCAGTCCATCGGTGAGCCGGGCACGCAGCTGACGATGCGTACCTTCCACACCGGTGGTGTCGCGGGTGAGGACATCACCCAGGGTCTGCCGCGGGTCCAGGAGATCTTCGAAGCCCGGATCCCGAAGGGCAAGGCGCCCATCGCCGACACCCCCGGCCGGATCCGGATCGAGGACGGCGAGCGGTCGCGCAAGATCGTGGTGATCCCGGACGACGGCAGCGACGAGATCGTCTACGACAAGATCTCGAAGCGGGTCCGGCTGCGGGCCCACGACGGCGACCACGTCGAGGTCGGCGAGAAGCTCACCGAGGGCACCATCGACCCGCACGAGCTGCTGCGCATCCTCGGCCCTCGGGCGGTCCAGGTCCACCTGACCCAGGAGGTCCAGGAGGTCTACCGCTCTCAGGGTGTGCTCATCCACGACAAGCACATCGAGATCATCATCCGCCAGATGCTCAAGCGGGTGACGGTCATCGACTCCGGCTCGACCGAGTTCCTGCCGGGTGTGTTGGTCGACCGGGCGCTGTTCGAGTCGGAGAACCGCCGGCTCGTCGGCGAGGGTGGCGAGCCCGCCGCCGGTCGTCCGGTGCTGATGGGTATCACCAAGGCCTCGCTGGCCACCGACTCCTGGCTCTCGGCGGCCTCCTTCCAGGAGACCACCCGGGTGCTGACCGACGCGGCGATCCACGCCCGCAGCGACTCGCTGATCGGTCTCAAGGAGAACGTGATCATCGGTAAGCTCATCCCGGCCGGTACCGGCATCAGCAAGTACCGCAACGTCCGGGTCGAGCCGACCGAGGAGGCGAAGGCCAAGGTCTACTCGATGACCGGCTACCCGGAGACCGACTACGGTTTCGGGCCGGCCAGTGGCCAGGCGGTCCCGCTGGACGACTTCGACTTCGGGTCGTACCGCTAGACCGTACGGTGACATGGGAGGCCCCGGCGCGCGACTGCGCCGGGGCCTCCTCGTGTTCCCTTGGCGGCCGTGGGCGCGGTGGGGGACCTCTCCCGCGCTGCGGGATCCAGTTCGTGCTGCGGGTACGGCGCGAACCGTCGTCGGCGGAGGCATCATGTGGTCATGACGATCGCACCCGGACCGGTGCCCGCCGCATCGGCACCGCGTCACCCGCTCGACCCGGATCCGGCCCGGGCGACCAAGGCTCGGGCGGTCTTCGCCCTCGGCCTGATGGCCACACTGACGGGACTGCTGATCGGTGGCGTGGTACCGGCCACGGTGGCCCTGCACCTGGCTCGGCAGGCGCGTCGGGAGGCGTACGCCTCGGCGGGTTTCCTGACCGGCGCGGCCTGGCTGCGTCGCGGCGAGCGGCTGGCCTGGACGGGCCTGGTGCTGGTCGCGGTCAGCCTGGTGGTGGCGCTGGTGATCGGGGTGGTCCGGCTCGCCGAGTCGCCCTACGGGCAGGACTTCGCGCCCGAGGTCGACTGACCGGCGCGACAGGTGCGTCCTCGCGCCCGGCACCGAGGGGCTGACTTCCGACGGTAGCCTGACCGGTGTCCGTCGCGCGGTGCGTGGACGCTGCCCGACAAGGAGGATCCCGTGACGGAACCGGCGCGCCCCGAGGGCGGCGAAGCCGCTCAGCCCAC
Source organism: Micromonospora sp. ATLC16 (assembly GCF_057196645.1). Classification (NCBI taxonomy): domain Bacteria; kingdom Bacillati; phylum Actinomycetota; class Actinomycetes; order Micromonosporales; family Micromonosporaceae; genus Micromonospora; species Micromonospora sp. ATLC16. The sequence continues at coordinate 41,792 of NZ_JBXUOW010000026.1, read as the reverse complement.
CGTCGGGCGCCCCGATGCCGACCAGACGGGATGGGCTCGGCCTGGGCCGACCACAGGCTCTCCCTCAGAGCCGCCCGGCCCGCCGGCTGGCTCGGCACCGCCCGCTCCGGCTGTTCTCGGGCCACCGGCGGGAGGTCCACCCGCCTTCGGGGCGGTGCCGGGGTCGCCGCCGGCGCCGGGTTGGCCCACCGGCGGCCCGGGCTGGGGACAGCCGCCGCCGCCACGGCCGCAGGCTCCTCACCGACCCCCGAAGCGGGTCGAGCCGGTGCCCGGCACGCCGTTCGCGGTGGTGCACCTCGACGTTCCCCCGGTTGCTTCGGGCCTGGCGGTCGGCTCGCTGGTGGCCGGTATCACCTCGATCCTGGTCTCGATTCTGGTCATCTGCGTAGGCGCCATCGGGGGAGGGGCGAACGGAGCCTGGGCGGCGGGTGCCTTCGCCGCACTCGGTGGTCTCACCGGGGCGGGCGCCGTCGTGGCCGGTCTGCTCGGCCTGCGGCAGATCCGCCGTCCGGCGCCTCCGCCGGCGGTCCGCTTCACCGGCCGTGGTCTGGCCATCGCGGGAATCAGCTGCGGTGGGACCGGCCTGCTGCTCTGCCTGGTGGGCGTGGGGCTGGCGGTGCTGCTGGCGCTGGCCTAGGTCGCCTGGCCTCCCGTCTCCCGAGGGACTCCACCGGATCGGAGCACCGTTCTGGCCCGGCTGATCCGGGTGAGCCTGCGACGCGGCCGGGCCGATCGCTGGCCGGGCGGCGGTCAGCCTGGGGGCTCGCGGGCCGGTTTCCGGCAGAGCCGGTACACTTGTATCGGTAGGTGCCCATCACGGGCGGGCGGTGCGACAGAGACCAGCCGGCAAGCGGTGTGACGTCGGGCGGGTCTTTCCGTTTTGACCTGCGCGGCTGTGGTAGGTACTCTTTCCCCTTGTGCCCGGGCCCGCCCGGGCAACTCGTGCGTGCGCTGGAGCCGGCTAACGATATCCGGACGGGCACCACGATTGGAGCCAGAAGATCCGGCCTGCGGCGATCCGTGTGCCGGTGACAAACCCCGGGTCTGCGCGCAAGCGCCGGACGGGAAACCGTGAGTTTGGCGACACGCCCGACCGCGGGTGCCGGGACCTCCGCGAGGTGGCCCTGGCCGGGATGTAGGAGAGTCGATCACGAGATCGGCTACGGCAGACGGCGCGGTCGCGAGCGGCGACCGAAGGGAGCGGAGAAACCCGGTGCCCACCATTCAGCAGTTGGTCCGAAAGGGCCGCCAGGCGAAGACGACCAAGACCAAGACCCCGGCGCTCAAGGGATCCCCGCAGCGGCGGGGCGTGTGCACCCGGGTGTACACCACCACCCCGAAGAAGCCGAACTCGGCGCTGCGCAAGGTTGCTCGTGTCAAGCTCAGCAGCCAGGTCGAGGTGACCGCCTACATCCCCGGTGTTGGGCACAACCTGCAGGAGCACTCGATCGTGCTCGTGCGTGGTGGCCGGGTGAAGGACCTCCCCGGTGTGCGTTACAAGATCGTTCGCGGTTCGCTGGACACCCAGGGTGTCCGTAACCGCAAGCAGGCGCGCAGCCGCTACGGCGCGAAGAAGGAGAAGAGCTGACATGCCGCGTAAGGGACCTGCTCCGCGGCGACCGCTGGTCGCTGACCCGGTGTACAACTCGCCGCTGGTCACGCAGCTGGTGAACAAGATCCTGCTGCGCGGCAAGCGGCAGCTCGCCGAGCGTGTCGTCTACGCCGCCCTGGAGGGCTGCCGGGAGAAGTCCGGGACCGACCCGGTCGTCACCCTCAAGCGCGCCATGGACAACGTCAAGCCGACCCTTGAGGTACGCAGCCGCCGTGTCGGTGGCGCGACCTACCAGGTTCCGGTCGAGGTCCGGCCGGCCCGGGCCACCACGCTGGGCCTGCGCTGGTTGGTCACCTACGCCCGCGCGCGGCGTGAGAAGACCATGATCGAGCGGCTGATGAACGAGCTGCTGGACGCGAGCAACGGCCTCGGTGCCGCCGTCAAGCGGCGCGAGGACACGCACAAGATGGCCGAGTCCAACAAGGCCTTCGCGCACTACCGCTGGTAACACCCTGGTCCCGGCGCCAAGCGGCGCCGGGACCGCCACCAGTTGTGTCGAGACGACGATAAGTAGGGATTGAAGTGGCCGCCGCAGACGCGCTCGCCAACGTACGCAATATCGGCATCATGGCGCACATCGATGCCGGTAAGACCACTACCACCGAGCGAATCCTGTTCTACACCGGTATCACGTACAAGATCGGTGAGGTCCACGAGGGCGCTGCCGTCATGGACTGGATGGAGCAGGAGCAGGAGCGCGGTATCACCATCACTTCCGCCGCCACGAAGTGCGAGTGGAAGGGCCACACGATCCAGATCATCGACACGCCCGGCCACGTCGACTTCACGGTCGAGGTGGAGCGGTCGTTGCGGGTCTTGGACGGTGCGGTCGCGGTCTACGACGGCGTCGCCGGCGTGGAGCCGCAGACGGAGAACGTCTGGCGTCAGGCGGACAAGTACAACGTCCCGCGGATGTGCTTCGTCAACAAGCTCGACCGGACCGGTGCCGACTTCTTCCGCTGCGTGCAGATGATGATCGACCGGCTGAACGCCACCCCGCTGGTGCTGCAGATCCCGATCGGGCTTGAGGGCGACCACATCGGTGTCGTCGACCTGGTCAACATGCGCGCCCTCACCTGGCGCGGGGAGACCCAGAAGGGTGAGGACTACGCGATCGAGGAGATCCCGGCCGACCTGGCTGACTCCGCCGCCGAGTGGCGCGAGAAGCTGATGGAGACGCTGGCCGACGTGGACGACTCGGTCATGGAGAAGTACCTGGAGGGCGAGGAGATCTCCGTCGAGGAGATCAAGGCCGCCATTCGGCGGTCCACCATCGCCAGCAAGGCCAACCCGGTGCTCTGCGGCTCCGCGTTCAAGAACAAGGGCGTGCAGCCCATGCTCGACGCCGTCATCGACTACCTGCCCTCGCCACTGGACATCCCGGCGATCGAGGGCACGGCGACCGACGGTGAGACTCCGATGCAGCGGAAGCCGTCCACCTCGGAGCCCTTCTCCGGCCTGGCGTTCAAGATCCAGACCGACAAGCACCTCGGCAAGCTCACCTACGTCCGGGTCTACTCCGGCGTGGTCGAGTCCGGGTCCCAGGTGGTCAACTCCACCAAGGACCGCAAGGAGCGGATCGGCAAGATCTACCAGATGCACGCCAACAAGCGGGAGGAGCGCAGCTCCGCCAAGGCTGGCGACATCATCGCGGTGCAGGGTCTGAAGCAGACCACCACCGGTGACACCCTGTGTGACCCGGCGAACCCGGTGATCCTGGAGTCGATGACCTTCCCGGAGCCGGTCATCGAGGTGGCCATCGAGCCCAAGACCAAGGCTGACCAGGAGAAGCTCAGCACCGCCATCCAGCGGCTGGCCGAGGAGGACCCGACCTTCCGCGTCAAGCTGGACGACCAGACCGGCCAGACGGTCATCTCCGGCATGGGCGAGCTGCACCTGGACATCCTGGTCGACCGGATGCGCCGCGAGTTCAACGTCGAGGCGAACATCGGTAAGCCGCAGGTGGCGTACCGCGAGACCATCCGCCGCACGGTGGAGAAGGCCGAGTACACCCACAAGAAGCAGACCGGTGGTTCCGGCCAGTACGCCCGCGTGATCGTGCGCCTCGAGCCGCTGCCCATGGGCAACGACTCGCCGACCTACGAGTTCGCAAACGCCGTCACCGGTGGCCGTATCCCCCGGGAGTTCATCCCGTCGGTGGACGCGGGCGCCCAGGACGCGATGCAGTACGGCATTCTCGCCGGCTTCCCGCTGGTGGGTGTCAAGCTGACGCTGCTGGACGGCCAGTACCACGAGGTCGACTCGTCCGAGATGGCGTTCAAGATCGCTGGTTCGATGGTGATGAAGGAGGCGGCGCGCAAGGCCGACCCCGCACTGCTCGAGCCGATGATGGCCGTTGAGGTCACCACTCCGGAGGAGAACATGGGTGACGTCATCGGCGACCTCAACTCCCGACGCGGCATCATCCAGGCGATGGAGGAGCGCAGCGGCGCCCGTGTCGTCCGCGCTCTGGTGCCGTTGTCGGAGATGTTCGGCTACGTCGGCGACCTGCGGTCGAAGACCCAGGGCCGGGCTAGCTACAGCATGCAGTTCGACTCCTACGCCGAAGTGCCGCAGAGCGTGGCGAAGGAGATCATCGCCAAGGCGACGGGTGAGTGACGCTCACCTGACGTGATCGGATGATCCGACGGTGGTCGCGGAAGGAATTCCCGACCGCGACCACCTCGGTCGGATTGGGTGAATTCCGGGCCTGTAGGCTTCATCGCCGCAGAACCCACAAAAGCTTCCCGGCCGCCAGGCCGGAAAGGCTGTCGACAGAGTCCTAAGCGCCGTTCCTGGCGTGCCGGGGCGAACGAACCAAGAAGTCCACAGGAGGACACCAGTGGCGAAGGCGAAGTTCGAGCGGACTAAGCCGCACGTCAACATCGGCACCATTGGTCACATCGACCACGGTAAGACGACGCTGACGGCGGCCATCACCAAGGTCCTGCACGACCAGTACCCGGACCTGAACCCGTACACGCCGTTCGACGAGATCGACAAGGCGCCCGAGGAGAAGGCTCGCGGCATCACGATCTCGATCGCGCACGTCGAGTACCAGACCGAGGCGCGGCACTACGCGCACGTCGACTGCCCCGGTCACGCCGACTACATCAAGAACATGATCACCGGTGCCGCCCAGATGGACGGCGCGATCCTGGTGGTCGCGGCGACCGACGGCCCGATGCCGCAGACCCGCGAGCACGTGCTGCTGGCCCGCCAGGTCGGCGTGCCGTACATCGTCGTGGCGCTGAACAAGAGCGACATGGTCGACGACGAGGAGCTGCTGGAGCTCGTCGAGCTCGAGGTCCGTGAGCTGCTCTCGGCGCAGGAGTACCCGGGCGACGACCTGCCGGTAGTGCGGGTCTCGGCGCTCAAGGCCCTGGAGGGCGACCCGGAGTGGACCGGTCGCCTGATGGAGCTGATGAACGCCGTCGACACCGCGATCCCGCAGCCGGAGCGCGAGACCGAGAAGCCGTTCCTGATGCCGATCGAGGACGTCTTCACGATCACCGGTCGTGGCACGGTCGTCACCGGTCGCGCGGAGCGCGGCGTGCTCAAGCCGAACGAGGAGGTGGAGCTCGTCGGTATCCGCGAGAAGTCGCAGAAGACGGTCTGCACCGGCATCGAGATGTTCCGCAAGCTGCTCGACGAGGCCCGCGCGGGTGAGAACGTCGGTCTGCTGCTGCGCGGCATCAAGCGCGAGGACGTCGAGCGCGGCATGGTGGTCGTCAAGCCGGGCACCAGCACCCCGCACACGGAGTTCGAGGCGACCGTCTACATCCTCTCCAAGGAGGAAGGTGGCCGGCACACCCCGTTCTTCCAGAACTACCGTCCGCAGTTCTACTTCCGGACCACGGACGTCACCGGTGTCGTCACCCTCCCCGAGGGCACCGAGATGGTCATGCCGGGCGACAACACCACGATGACCGTGAAGCTGATCCAGCCCATCGCGATGGAGGACAACCTCAAGTTCGCGATCCGGGAGGGTGGCCGTACGGTCGGCGCTGGTCGCGTCACCAAGATCGTCAAGTGAGCTGGGTAACCCCGATTAGACCAGCCGCCGGTCGTGCGGCATACTAGTCAGGTTGCGTAACGACAGTTCGCCGCCCGTGTTCGGCTTTCGCTGAACCTCCGGGTGGGCAGAGCAGTCGGGCGTGGGGTGGTTGGCGGCCCGTCCGTCAACCACCCTCGCGCGGCGTTCAGGTCGCCTCAGCGCGATCGGCGCCTGGACCCACCGCGGGTCAGGATCGCTCCGGTATCCCGGGGCGGAGCTTGGCCCCAGGGCGCGACACGCCCGACCGCGGGGGTGGGCGAAGAGGGTCTGTGCCAGCCGGTACAGGCACCCGCAACACAGCGGCATCGAGAGAAGGAACAGAAGCCACCATGGCGGGACAGAAGATCCGCATCCGGCTCAAGGCCTATGACCACGAGGTCGTCGACTCCTCGGCTCGGAAGATCGTCGAGACGGTGACGCGTACCGGGGCGCAGGTCGCGGGCCCGGTGCCGCTGCCCACGGAGATCAACCGTTTCTGCGTCATCCGCTCGCCGCACAAGTACAAGGACTCGCGCGAGCACTTCGAGATGCGTACGCACAAGCGACTGATCGACATCATCGACCCGACCCCGAAGACGGTCGACTCGCTCATGCGCCTCGACCTGCCGGCTGGCGTCGACATCGAGATCAAGCTGTAGGGACCGGACACATGGACAGGCAAGTTAAGGGGATCCTGGGCGCGAAGCTCGGCATGACCCAGGTCTGGGACAACAACCGCGTTGTCCCGGTGACCGTGGTTCAGGCCGGCCCCTGCGTCATCACCCAGGTTCGTGACGCCGACAAGGACGGTTACTCCGCGGTCCAGCTGGCGTACGGGACGATCGACCCGCGGAAGGCGAAGAAGCCGCTACGTGGGCACTACGCCAAGGCGGACGTGGCGCCGCGCCGGCACATCGTCGAGCTGCGCACCAGCGACGCCGCGGACTACTCGCTCGGCCAGGAGGTCACGGTCGAGGAGTTCCCCGCCGGTGTCTCGATCGACGTGACCGGCAAGACCAAGGGCAAGGGCTACGCCGGCCCGATGAAGCGGCACGGCTTCCACGGTCTGCGCGCCAGCCACGGTGTCGAGCGCAAGCACCGCTCGCCGGGCTCGATCGGCGCCTGCGCCACCCCGGGTCGCGTCTTCAAGGGCACCCGGATGGCCGGCCGCATGGGCGGCGTGCGCTACACCGTGCAGAACCTGACCGTCCAGGCGGTCGACACCGAGAACAGTCTCCTGCTCGTCCGTGGCGCCATTCCCGGCCCCAAGGGCGCGCTGGTCCTGGTCCGTACCGCGGCCAAGGCCAAGGCGAAGAAGGGCGGTGTGGGCAAGTGACCACCGTTGACGTCCTCAACTCCGAGGGCACCAAGACCGGCTCGGTCGAGCTGCCCGCCGACATCTTCGACGCGCAGGCCAACATCGCGCTGATGCACCAGGTCGTCGTGGCGCAGCTGGCTGCGGCCCGGCAGGGCACCCACAAGACCAAGACCCGGGGCGAGGTTGCCGGCGGCGGCAAGAAGCCGTACAAGCAGAAGGGCACCGGTCGGGCCCGGCAAGGCTCGATCCGCGCGCCGCAGTTCGCCGGCGGTGGCGTGGTCCACGGCCCGGTGCCGCGCGACTACAGCCAGCGCACCCCGAAGAAGATGAAGGCCGCCGCGCTGCGTGGCGCCCTGTCGGACCGGGCGCGCGCCGGGCAGGTGCACGTCGTCGAGGCGTTCGTCTCGGGCGAGAAGCCGTCGACCAAGGCGGCCCTGGCCGCGCTCACCAAGCTGACCACCGCCCGGCGGGTGCTGGTCGTGCTGAGCAGCACCGACGAGCTGAACTGGGTGTCGCTGCGTAACGAGCCGCGGGTGCACCTGATCGAGGCTGGCCAGCTCAACACGTACGACGTGCTGGTGGCCGACGATGTGGTCTTCACCAAGGGGGCCCTGGACGAGTTCCTGGGCGTGCCGGCCGAGACCACCGAGGAGGGTGGCAAGTGAGCACGATCGCCGATCCGCGCGACATCATCGTCGCGCCGGTCGTCTCGGAGAAGAGCTACAGCGAGCTGAACCGCAACTGGTACACCTTCCTGGTGCACCCGGACGCGAACAAGACGGCGATCAAGATCGCTATCGAGCAGATCTTCAACGTCCGTGTCCTGACGGTCAACACGCTCAACCGCGAGGGCAAGCGCAAGCGGACCCGTACCGGGTTCGGCAAGCGCAAGGACACCAAGCGGGCGATGGTGAAGCTGGCTGAGGGCGACCGCATCGAGGCCTTCGGCGGCCCGGTCAGCTGAGGGGTGTAGACAATGGCTATCCGTAAGTACAAGCCGACGACGCCGGGCCGGCGTGGCTCCAGCGTCGCCGACTTCGCCGAGATCACTCGGTCGACTCCCGAGAAGTCGCTGCTGGTCCCGCTGCCCAAGAAGGGCGGCCGGAATGTGCATGGCCGGATCACCGCTCGTCACCAGGGCGGCGGCCACAAGCGCCAGTACCGGCTGATCGACTTCAAGCGGGTCGACAAGGACGGCGTGCCGGCCAAGGTCGCGCACATCGAGTACGACCCGAACCGCACCGCGCGGATCGCGCTGCTGCACTACGCCGACGGCGAGAAGCGGTACATCATCGCGCCGAGGGACCTGAAGCAGGGCGACACGGTCGAGTCGGGCCCGAGCGCCGACATCAAGCCGGGTAACAACCTGCCGCTGCGCAACATCCCGGTCGGTACCACGATCCACAACGTGGAGCTGCGTCCGGGTGGTGGCGCCAAGCTGGCCCGCTCGGCCGGCGTCGGCATCCAGCTGCTCGGCCGGGAGGGCGCGTACGCGACCCTGCGTATGCCGTCCGGTGAGATCCGGCGGGTGGACGTGCGCTGCCGGGCCAGTGTCGGTGAGATCGGCAACGCCGACCAGTCGAACATCAACTGGGGCAAGGCCGGCCGGATGCGGTGGAAGGGCAAGCGCCCGACCGTCCGTGGTGTCGCCATGAACCCGGTCGACCACCCGCACGGTGGTGGTGAGGGCAAGACCTCCGGTGGTCGCCACCCGGTCAACCCGCAGGGTAAGCCCGAGGGCCGCACCCGTCGTAAGGGCCAGCCGAGTGACCGGCTGATCGTCCGCCGTCGCTACGCCACGCGTAAGCGCGGCTGAGGGAGATAAGACATGCCTCGCAGCCTGAAGAAGGGCCCGTTCATCGACGACCACCTGCTCAAGAAGGTGGAGACGCAGAACGAAAAGGGCTCGAAGAACGTCATCAAGACCTGGTCGCGCCGCTCGACGATCATCCCGGAGATGCTCGGGCACACGATCGCCGTGCACGACGGACGCAAGCACGTCCCGGTGTTCGTGACCGAGGCGATGGTCGGGCACAAGCTCGGCGAGTTCGCGTTGACCCGCACGTTCAAGGGTCACGAAAAGGACGACCGGAAGAGCCGCCGGCGCTGACGCCGCGGGCATACGGATAGAGGATCAAGGGGTTACAGCGATGCCAGGAAAGGGCGACGCTCCGGTGCTTCCGGGCGCGCGGGCGGTTGCGCGGCACGTGCGCATCTCGCCGATGAAGGCGCGCCGGGTGGTCAACCTCGTCCGCGGCCTGCCCGCGAAGGAGGCGCTCACGGTGCTGCAGTTCGCGCCGCAGGCGGCGAGCGAGCAGGTGTACAAGGTGCTCGCGAGCGCGATCGCCAACGCGGAGAACAACGAGCGGCTGGACCCCGACGCGCTGCTCGTCAGCGAGGCGTTCGTGGACGAGGGCCCGACGATGAAGCGGTTCCAGCCACGGGCGCAGGGCCGGGCGTACCGGATCCGTAAGCGCACCTGCCACATCACCGTGGCGGTCGAGGCGGTCGCGCCGGCCGCGCCGAGGAAGTCGGCGAACAAGGCGGCTCCGGCGAAGCAGACCGCGCCGGCCGAGACGCAGAGCAACACGGAGGGCGCCGAGTAATGGGTCAGAAGGTTCACCCGCACGGGTTCCGGCTCGGCATCTCGACCGACTGGAAGTCCCGCTGGTTCGCGGACAAGCTCTACAAGGACTACATCGGTGAGGATGTCAAGATCCGCCGGATGATGTCCAAGGGGCTGGAGCGTGCCGGCATCTCCAAGGTCGACATCGAGCGCACCCGTGACCGGGTCCGGGTCGACATCCACACCGCCCGGCCGGGCATCGTCATCGGCCGTAAGGGCGCCGAGGCCGACCGGATCCGCGGCGAGCTGGAGAAGCTCACCGGCAAGCAGGTGCAGCTGAACATCATCGAGGTGAAGAACCCCGAGTCGGACGCGCAGCTGGTTGCCCAGGGCGTGGCCGAGCAGCTCTCCAGCCGGGTCAGCTTCCGTCGCGCGATGCGTAAGGCGATGCAGTCGGCGATGAAGAACCCGATGTGCAAGGGCATCCGGGTGCAGGTCTCGGGTCGCCTCGGCGGCGCCGAGATGAGCCGCACGGAGTTCTACCGCGAGGGTCGGGTTCCGCTGCACACGCTGCGGGCCAACATCGAGTACGGCTTCTTCGAGGCCCGTACCACCTTCGGCCGGATCGGCGTGAAGGTCTGGATCTACAAGGGTGACGCGGTGCCGGGTCGGGAGACTCCGGCCGAGGCACCGTCGCGCCCGCGCCGGGAGCGCGGTGACCGGCCCGACCGTCCGCGCCGTGGTCGGTCGGGTTCGTCCGGCACGACCTCCGGTGGCACCGAGGCCGGCCGGGCTGCCGCGACGACCGTCGCGCAGCAGGCCGAGACGCCGAGTGGCGAGCCGGTCGACAGCGCTGCTGTCGCGGCTGCGGCTTCGGCTCCGGCAGAAACGCAGCAGGAGGGCTGACAGATGCTGATGCCGCGCAAGCCCCCGAAGGGCTTCCGCAAGCCGCACCACCCGGACCGCAGCGGCGCGTCCAAGGGCGGCAACCGGGTGGTGTTCGGCGAGTTCGGGATCCAGGCTCTGGAACCGGCGTACGTGACCAACCGGCAGATCGAGTCGGCGCGTATCGCGATGACCCGCCACATCAAGCGTGGCGGCAAGGTCTGGATCACCATCTTCCCGGACCAGGCCCTCACCAAGAAGCCGGCGGAAACCCGGATGGGTTCCGGTAAGGGCTCGCCCGAGTGGTGGGTCGCGAACGTCAAGCCCGGGCGGGTTCTCTTCGAGATGTCCTTCCCGAACGAGCAGATCGCGCGAGAGGCGATGCGTCGCGCGATCCACAAGCTCCCGATGAAGTGCCGCATTGTGACGCGCGAAGTGGGTGAATCCTGATGGCAGCGGGCGTTAAGGCCTCCGAGCTGCGTGAGCTCTCCGAGGAGGAGCTGGTCACGAAGCTGCGCGAGGCCAAGGCGGAGCTGTTCAACCTCCGCGTGCAGGCCGCAACCGGGCAGCTGGACAACAACCGGCGGCTGCAGGTCATCCGTCGGGAGATCGCCCGGATCTACACGATCATGCGTGAGCGTGAGCTGGGGCTCTCGGCCGCGCCGACTGAGGTGACTTCGTGAGCGAGCGAAGCGAGCGTAAGGGAGCTCGAGCATGAGCGAGAACACGACCGCGAGCGCGCAGCGCGTGCGGGGCCGGCGCAAGGTCCGTGAGGGCCTTGTGGTCAGCGACAAGATGGAAAAGACCGTCGTGGTCGAGGTTGAGGACCGGGTCAAGCACGCGCTGTACGGCAAGATCATGCGGCGGACCAGCAAGCTCAAGGTCCACGACGAGCAGAACTCCGCCGGCATCGGCGACCGCGTCCTGATCATGGAGACCCGGCCGCTCTCCGCCACCAAGCGGTGGCGGCTCGTGGAGATCCTCGAGAAGGCCAAGTAGCGAAGGCTCGAGCTCGGCCCACACGGTCGGGCGCAGGTTCCGCCAGGCTCCGGCCGCCCCGGCGGCCGGAGAACCGGCAGACATAGGAGATAGACGTGATTCAGCAGGAGTCGCGACTGCGCGTCGCCGACAACACGGGTGCCCGGGAGATCCTGTGCATCCGGGTTCTCGGTGGCTCCGGTCGGCGCTACGCGAGCATCGGCGACGTCATCGTGGCCACCGTCAAGGACGCGATCCCGGGTGCCGGTGTGAAGAAGGGCGACGTGGTCAAGGCTGTCGTCGTCCGCACCGCCAAGGAGAAGCGGCGGCCGGACGGTTCGTACATCCGCTTCGACGAGAACGCCGCCGTCATCATCAAGGACGGCGGGGACCCGCGCGGTACCCGTATCTTCGGCCCCGTCGGCCGTGAGCTGCGGGACAAGCGGTTCATGAAGATCATTTCTCTCGCGCCGGAGGTGTTGTGACCGTGAGCGAGCGGAGCGAGCGAACCAGCAGGCTGAGTAGGTGCAAGCTTCAGGCGCGCGCCGACCGCAGGGAGGCGCGGGCATGAAGGTGAAGAAGGGCGACACGGTCGTCGTCATCGCCGGCAAGGACAAGGGCGCCAAGGGTAAGGTCATCGCGGCCTACCCGCGGCAGGACAAGGTCCTGGTCGAGGGCGTGAACCGGGTCAAGAAGCACACTCGCATCAGCACCACCCAGCGTGGCGCCAAGACCGGTGGCATCGTCACCCAGGAGGCCCCGATCCACGTCTCGAACGTGATGGTCGTGGACTCCGACGGCAAGCCGACCCGCGTCGGTTACCGGATCGACGACAACGGCCAGAAGGTCCGCATCGCGCGTAGCACCGGTAAGGACCTGTGATGACCACGGCTACCGAAACCAAGACGATGCCGCGCCTCAAGGAGCGGTACCGCAACGAGATCATCGCCCAACTGCGCGAGCAGTACGAGTACGGCAACCCGATGCGGGTGCCGCGGCTGGTCAAGATCGTCGTGAACATGGGTGTGGGCGAGGCCGCCCGGGACGCCAAGCTCATCGACGGTGCGGTCCGCGACCTGGCCACCATCACCGGCCAGAAGCCGCAGGTCCGGCGGGCGACGAAGTCCATCGCGCAGTTCAAGCTGCGGGAAGGCATGCCGATCGGCGCGAAGGTGACCCTGCGCGGCGACCGGATGTGGGAGTTCCTGGACCGGCTGCTGTCCATCGCGCTGCCGCGTATCCGTGACTTCCGCGGCCTGGACGGGCGCAAGCTCGACGGGCACGGCAACTACACGTTCGGTCTGACCGAGCAGTCGGTGTTCCACGAGATCGACCAGGACAAGATCGATCGCCAGCGGGGCATGGACATCACGGTGGTCACGACCGCCACGACCGACGACGAGGGCCGGGCGCTGCTGAAGCTCCTGGGCTTCCCGTTCAAGGAGAACTGAGATGGCCAAGAAGGCGCTGATCCTCAAGGCGGCCGCGAAGCCGAAGTTCTCGGTTCGCGCGTACACCCGCTGCCAGCGGTGCGGGCGTCCCAAGGCGGTCTACCGCAAGTTCGGGCTCTGCCGGGTGTGTATCCGAGAGATGGCCCACCGCGGTGAGCTGCCCGGCGTGTCCAAGGCTTCCTGGTAATAGCCCAGCGCGCTGCGGCGCGTCAGCTGGACTGTCTCTTCGCCGTAGGCCTGCGAGCTGTCGCGGGAACCCCGGCGAGAAAGGTTGACGAGTTTTCATGACGATGACCGACCCGATCGCAGACATGCTCACGCGTCTGCGTAACGCCAACCAGGCGTACCACGACCGGGTGACGATGCCCTACTCGAAGATCAAGGCGAACATCGCCGAGGTCCTCAAGTCCGAGGGTTACATCGCCACCTGGGTAGTCGAGGACCCCGAGGAGGGTGCCGTCGGCAAGCGACTGGTCGTCGAGCTGAAGTACGGCCAGAACCGGGAGCGGAGCCTGGCCGGCATCAAGCGCGTCTCCAAGCCCGGTCTGCGGGTGTACGCCAAGTCGGACGGGCTCCCCCGGGTGCTCGGTGGGCTGGGCGTGGCGATCATTTCGACGTCCCAGGGGCTGCTCACTGACCGGCAGGCCCGCAAGCGGAGCGTTGGCGGGGAAGTCCTCGCCTTCGTCTGGTAACGGGAGACAGGTAGAAATGTCGCGTATTGGACGTAAGTCGATCCCGGTGCCATCCGGAGTCGACGTGACGATCGACGGCCAGACCGTCAAGGTCAAGGGCCCCAAGGGCGAGCTGTCGCACACCCTGGCCGAGCCGATCACCATCGAGCGGGCCGAGGACGGGCAGCTGAGCGTCAACCGCCCGAACGACGAACGCAAGGCCAAGGAGCTGCACGGCCTGAGCCGTACCCTGGTCGCCAACATGATCGTCGGGGTCACCGACGGCTACCGTAAGAGCCTGGAGATCGCCGGCACCGGTTACCGGGTCACCGCCAAGGGCAAGGACCTGGAGTTCGCGCTCGGGTTCTCGCACCCGGTGCAGGTGCAGGCGCCCGAGGGCATCACCTTCACGGTGGAGCGCCCGACGTTGTTCCACGTGGCCGGCATCGACAAGCAACTCGTCGGTGAGGTCGCCGCCAACATCCGGAAGATTCGCCCGCCGGAGCCCTACAAGGGCAAGGGCGTGAAGTACCAGGGCGAAGTCATCCGACGCAAGGCCGGAAAGGCAGGTAAGAAGTGAGCGCCACGCTGCTCAAGCGCCGCCGCGGCGTCGCCGCCAAGCGTGCCGTCGGGCGGGCGCGGCGGCACTTCCGAGTGCGCAAGAACGTCAGCGGCACCGCCGCGCGTCCCCGCCTGGTGGTCACCCGTTCGCTGCGGCACATCGTCGCCCAGATCGTGGACGACACCAAGGGTCACACCCTGGCGTCGGCCTCGACCCTGGACGCCTCGGTGCGCGGCACGGAGGGCGACAAGAGCGCCCTGGCTGGCAAGGTCGGCACCCTGCTGGCCGAGCGGGCCAAGGCCGCGGGCATCTCCAAGGTCGTCTTCGACCGCGGTGGCAACCGGTACGCGGGGCGGGTCGCCGCGCTCGCCGACGCCGCCCGCGAAGCCGGGCTCGAGTTCTGACAATCCCCGTCACGAGAGAGAAGGAAGGCTGCTGATGCCAGGTCAACAGCGCCGTGGCGGCGGGTCCGGTGGCAACGAGGGTGGTCGCCGCGACAACCGCCGTGAGGGCGGCCGCGGAAACGCGCCCGCCGAGAAGACCCCGCACCTCGAGCGGGTCGTCGCGATCAACCGCGTCGCCAAGGTCGTGAAGGGTGGTCGTCGCTTCAGCTTCACCGCCCTGGTGATCGTGGGCGACGGCGACGGCACCGTGGGCGTGGGCTACGGAAAGGCCAAGGAGGTGCCCGCGGCGATCGCCAAGGGCGTCGAGGAGGCCAAGAAGCACTTCTTCAAGGTGCCGCGGATCGGTTCCTCGATCCCGCACCCGGTCACGGGCGAGGACGCCGCCGGGGTGGTGCTGCTCAAGCCGGCCTCCGCCGGTACGGGTGTCATCGCCGGTGGTCCGGTCCGTGCCGTGCTGGAGTGCGCGGGCATCCACGACGTGCTCTCCAAGAGCCTCGGCTCGTCGAACCCGATCAACATCG
Source organism: Micromonospora sp. ATLC16 (assembly GCF_057196645.1). Lineage (NCBI taxonomy): Bacteria > Bacillati > Actinomycetota > Actinomycetes > Micromonosporales > Micromonosporaceae > Micromonospora > Micromonospora sp. ATLC16. The sequence goes on along the minus strand of NZ_JBXUOW010000026.1, from coordinate 26,788 downwards.
TGCACGCCACCGTGGCCGCGCTCAAGGGGCTGGAGTCCCCGGAGGCCGTTGCCGCGCGGCGGGGCCTGCCGGTGGAGGACGTCGCGCCGGCGGCCATGCTGGCCTCGCGGGCGGAGGTGGCTTCCTGATGGCACGGCTCAAGGTCACCCAGGTCCGTTCCGAGATCGGGACCAAGCGCAACCAGCGGGAGTCGCTGCGTTCGCTCGGTCTCAAGCGGATCAATGACGTGGTGGTCAAGGAGGACCGGCCCGAAATTCGCGGCATGATCTTCACGGTCAACCACCTCGTGAAGGTCGAGGAGGTCGAGTAATGACGATCAAGGTCCATCACCTGCGTCCAGCACCGGGTGCCAAGACCGCGAAGACCCGCGTGGGCCGCGGTGAGGGCTCCAAGGGCAAGACCGCCGGTCGCGGTACCAAGGGTTCGAAGGCCCGGAAGAACATCTCGGCGGCGTTCGAGGGTGGGCAGATGCCCATCCACATGCGCCTGCCGAAGCTGAAGGGCTTCAAGAACAAGTTCAAGGTGGTCTTCCAGGTCGTGAACCTGGACCGCCTGGCCGAGCTGTTCCCCAACGGTGGCCAGGTCGGCCCGACCGAACTGGTCGAGGCCGGCGCGGTCCGCAAGGGGCAGCCGGTGAAGGTCCTCGGCACCGGGGACCTCGGCGGGGTGGCGCTTCAGGTGTCGGCGCACGCGTTCAGCGCGTCGGCCAAGGAGAAGATCACAGCCGCCGGCGGCTCGGTGACCGAGCTGTAGAGCAGTTCTACCCATGGCGCCCGCCAGTTGATCCCAGCTGGCGGGCGCCATGGTCTACAACGGGCCTGTGAGCCCGGTAACATAGGATTCGGTTTATGTGACCGGGCACATCTGCCCGGACCGGGATCGGGCTGTTAGAGTCCCTTCCCAGCCATGGATATCGGGCACTTGCCCGGAACCCACCCCGACCCGCCAGGGACGACCGGCGGCCCGCCGCGCGCAGGAGGAAGAAGTTGCTGTCCGCCTTTCTCAGTGCGTTCCGTACGCCTGACCTGCGCAAGAAGCTGCTGTTCACAGTCGGCATCATCGCGATCTACCGGCTCGGCGCCACGGTGCCCAGCCCGGGCGTCTCGTACGGCAACGTGCAGAAGTGCCTGGAATCCGTCGAGGGATCCACCGGCGTCCTGAACCTGCTCGACCTCTTCTCCGGCGGCGCGCTGCTGCAGCTGTCGATCTTCGCGCTGGGCATCATGCCCTACATCACCGCGTCGATCATCCTGCAGCTGCTGACGGTGGTCATCCCCCGGCTGGAGCAGCTCCGTAAGGAGGGCCAGGCCGGCCAGGCGAAGATCACCCAGTACACCCGCTACCTGACGCTGGGGCTGGGTGTCCTGCAGGCCTCGGCGTTCGTGGCGCTGGCCCGCTCCGGGCAGCTGTTCAACAACCAGTGCAACGAGGAGATCATCCCGACCGGCACCGGCATCCCGGACTGGCTGACCCTGTCCATCCTGGTGATGACGATGACCGCCGGCACCGGCATGGTCATGTGGCTCGGTGAGCTGATCACCGACCGCGGCGTCGGCAACGGCATGTCCGTCCTGATCTTCACCTCGATCGCGGCCCGGCTCCCCAGCGAGGGCTGGCGGATCAAGGAGAGCCAGGGCTGGTGGAAGTTCCTGCTCGTCATCGCCCTGGTGCTGGTGGTCATCACCGCGGTCACCTTCATCGAGCAGGCGCAGCGCCGCATCCCGGTGCAGTACGCCAAGCGCATGATCGGCCGGCGGATGTACGGCGGCACCTCGACCTACATCCCGTTGAAGGTCAACCAGGCGGGTGTGATCCCGGTCATCTTCGGTTCGTCGCTGCTCTACCTGCCGCAGCTGGCGTTGCAGTTCTTCGACCAGAACGACCCGGGCAAGACCCAGGCGTGGATCCAGAACAACCTGGTCGACCCGACCAGCCCGATCTACATCGTGGTCTACTTCCTGCTGATCATCTTCTTCACGTACTTCTACGTCTCGATCACGTTCAACCCGACCGAGGTCGCGGACAACATGAAGAAGTACGGCGGCTTCGTGCCGGGCATCCGCCCCGGCAAGCCGACCGCCGACTACCTGGACTTCATCCTCAGCCGCATCACCCTGCCGGGTGCGCTGTATCTCGCGATCATCTCGATCCTGCCGAACTTCTTCTTCATCTGGCTCGACCGGCAGCAGTACCTCAACTTCCCGTTCGGTGGTACCGCTGTGCTGATCATGGTCGGCGTCGCTCTGGAGACGAGCAAGCAGATCGAGAGTCAACTGATGCAGCGGAACTACGAAGGGTTCCTGCGGTAGATGAGACTGGTTCTGGTTGGCCCGCCGGGTGCGGGCAAGGGCACACAGGCGGAGTTCATCGCCGCGCACCTGTCCGTGCCGAAGATCTCGACCGGCGACATCTTCCGGGCCAACGTGTCGCAGGGCACCCCGCTCGGCGTCGAGGCCAAGCGATACATGGACGCCGGCAAGCTCGTTCCGGACGAGGTCACCATCGACATGGTGCGGGACCGGCTCGCCGAGCCGGACGCCGCAGAGGGCTTCCTGCTCGACGGTTTTCCGCGTACCACCCCGCAGGCAGCCGCGCTGGACAAGCTCCTCGCCGATCTCGGGACCGCGCTGGACATCGTGCTCGAACTGGTCGTCGACGACGACGAGGTGATCCGGCGGCTCTCCGGCCGGCGCACCTGCCGGGGCTGCGGCAAGATCTGGCACGTCGAGTTCGATTCGACCAGCCGGGAAGGCATCTGCGACAGGTGCGGCGCGGAGCTGTTCCAGCGGGACGACGACAAGCCGGAGACGATCGCCGCCCGACTGCGGGAGTACGCCGAGAAGACCGCGCCGCTGGTGGACTACTACGGTGCGCAGGGCAAGCTGGTCGGCATCGACGCCACCGGCCCGGTGGAGGACGTCACGGTCCGCGCCATCGACGCTCTTCGCTCGTACGGGGGCTGAGGTCGCCCGGCTGCCAGCCGGATAGAGTGCTGACAGCGGGGTACGCCGGTCGTACCCCGCTGTCTGGGTAACGAAAGGTAGCGCCTCCATGCGTCGTCCCCAGCTGGACATCCAGCTGAAGACCCCTGAGCAGATCGAGAAGATGCGTGCCGCCGGCCTCGTGGTCGCGGAGGCGCTTCGCCGGATGCGGGAGGCGGTGGCTCCCGGCGTGAGCACCGCCGACCTGGATGCGATCGCGGAGACGACGATTCGTGCCGCGGGCGCGGTTCCGTCGTTCAAGGGCTACCACGGCTTCCCGGCGTCGATCTGTTCCTCGGTGAACGAGCAGATCGTGCACGCCATCCCGTCGCCGAAACAGGTGCTCGTCGAGGGTGACCTGATCTCGATCGACTGTGGTGCGGTGCTCGACGGGTGGCACGGCGACGCGGCGATCACGGTCGGCGTGGGCGAGGTCGATCCGGCGCTGCTGCGGATGGCCGAGGTCGCCGAGGACGCGATGTGGGCCGGGATCGCCGCGGCCGCTCGCGGCGCCGCCAGCGGCAAGGGCCGGCTGACCGACATCTCGTACGCGGTGGAACGTGCGGTGCGCAAGGCGGGGCGCTACGGCATCGTCGACGGTTACGGCGGCCACGGCATCGGTACCGAGATGCATCAGGACCCGCACGTGCTCAACCACGGACGGCCGGGCAAGGGGCCCCGGCTGGTCCCGGGGCTGGCGCTGGCCATCGAGCCGATGATCACCATGGGTTCCCCGCGTACGGCGGAACTCGCCGACGGCTGGACCGTCGTCACCCGCGACGGCTCGCGTGCCGCGCATGTCGAGCACAGCATGGCCCTGCTGCCTGACGGCGTGTGGGTGTTGACCGCGCACGACGGCGGCCGGGCCCGCCTGGGCGACCTGGTCACCGCTCGCCAGCCGAGCGCCACGCCGGCCGGCTGACGGTCGGCGAGCCCGGCGCAGCTGCCGGACCGGCCCGGTAAGGCCGCCAGGGGCCGCGCTGGCATCGCGGTGGCATGCTTGCCGGCATGGACGAGCGGGACGCTATGCGGGCAGCGGACGCCGACCGGCAGGCCGTCGCCGAACGCCTCCGGGTCGCTCTCGACGAGGGCCGGCTCGACCTGTACGAGTACGACGAGCGGTTGCAGCGGGCCTATGCCGCCCGTACGTACGCCGAACTCGATGCTCTCGTCAGCGACCTGCCGACGCCCAATGGCGGGGTGCCGCCGACGTTTCGGCAGCCGAGCGTCCCGGTGCCGGCCGAGGCCGGCCGCCGGCTCACCGCACGCTGGCTGAGCGAGGTATGGGAACCATGGCTGAAGGTGGTCGGGATCGTGGTGGCGGTCTGGGCCTTCAGCTCGCTGGCGGCCGGTGAGGCGCTCTACTTCTGGCCGGGCTGGGTCGCGGGCCCGTGGGGTGCGGTGCTGCTGGTGCGTACCGTCACCGGGCTGACCAGCGGTGAGCCGGCGCGCCAGGCAGCCGAGCGGGAGCGCCGCCGGCAGCTAAGAGCCGAGAAGCGGGCGCTCAAGCGTGAGCGTAAGGCCGTCGGCCAGCAGCAGCCCAGCATCGCTGGCGCTCCCGGTGCCGGCGCGGCGGCTGACGGTGTCACCAAAGCCCCACCGGTGGCCGAGAGCGACCGCACGGAAGGCGGGCGGCCGACCGGTGACCACGGCACCCGCGACGCCGCCAGGGCCCCGGTGAGTGAGCCGAGGCGGTGGCCCGACCGGGACGATGTGGGCTGAACGTCCCGTTTCCTGGATATGATCGAACTCAGGTGGCAGGTCGGTTTGGCGACGGCGTGCAGGCGGGCGTACACTTTCTGATCGGCGCACAGCGTCCACTCCGTCATGCCCACCAGCGCTTCGGTGGGACGCGGAGCCGCGGCTGGCGCGGGAAGCCTGATCTTGGTCAAGCACCCGTGTAAGACGTTGTGGGCCGTCCGGAGCAACCGACGTCAGGACAGCGGAGGACATGCCGAAAAAAGACGGAGCCATCGAGATCGAAGGTCGGGTCATCGAGCCCCTGCCGAACGCTATGTTCCGGGTGGAGCTCGCCAACGGCCACAAGGTGCTGGCTCACATCAGCGGCAAGATGCGGCAGCACTACATCCGCATCCTGCCGGAGGACCGGGTCGTCGTCGAGCTTTCGCCGTACGACCTGACCCGCGGGCGCATCGTCTACCGCTACAAGTAAGCCTGACGGCGGCCGGGAAACGTCCCGTGTCCGTCTTCGACGTCCGGTGTCGCGCCTCGTGGTGCCGGGCCAGATGGGAAGTAAGGCAACCGTGAAGGTCAAGCCGAGCGTCAAGAGGATCTGCAACAAGTGCCGGGTGATCCGCCGGCACGGTCGGGTCATGGTCATCTGCACCGACCCGCGCCACAAGCAGCGCCAGGGCTGAACCAGCCCACACATCACATGCTCGTTCCAGCCGCGAGCGGTGCGCAGTGCGTACGCAATCGTGGTTGACCCCCGGTCGAAGGCCGGGGCCCGCTCGGGCAGCGACCGATCCCGGTCGCCGGCGCCATCGGTGTCGGAAGGACAGGGACGGCCGGTAGCGGGGTGGGACGGGCCCACACCTTCGCCAGCACACCACGAGGAGTACGCCCGCACATGGCACGTCTAGTCGGCGTCGACCTTCCCCGCGAGAAGCGGATGGAGATCGCGCTCACCTACATCTTCGGCGTGGGCCGCACCCGCGCCCTGGAGACGCTCAGCGCCACCGGCATCTCGCCGGACAAGCGCGTCCGGGACCTCACGGACGAGGAGCTGGTCCAGCTCCGCAACCACCTCGAGGCCAACTACAAGGTTGAAGGCGACCTGCGCCGCGAGGTCGCCGCTGACATCCGCCGCAAGGTCGAGATCGGCTGCTACGCCGGCATCCGGCACCGCCGGGGCCTGCCCGTGCGTGGCCAGCGGACCAAGACCAACGCGCGGACCCGCAAGGGCCCGAAGCGGACTGTCGCCGGCAAGAAGAAGCCCGGCAAGAAGTAGTTTCTTTAACCGGAATTCTGGTCGTTCTCCGTCGAGGTAGGCCGGACTCCTACCGGAACCGGTGTCTACGAAATCAACGGGGCGAGAAGCCAGAACCCATTCAGGAGCGCACAGACTTATGCCACCGAAGGCTCGTGCCGGAGCCGCTGTCAAGAAGGTCCGGCGCAAGGAACGTAAAAACGTCGCCCACGGGCAGGCGCACATCAAGAGCACCTTCAACAACACCATCGTCTCGATCACCGATCCGACTGGTGCCGTCATCTCCTGGGCCTCGTCCGGCCAGGTGGGCTTCAAGGGCTCCCGCAAGTCGACTCCGTTCGCCGCGCAGCTGGCCGCCGAGGCCGCCGCGCGTCGGGCCATGGAGCACGGCATGCGCAAGGTCGACGTGTTCGTCAAGGGCCCCGGCTCCGGCCGGGAGACCGCCATCCGTTCGCTACAGGCCGTGGGCCTTGAGGTCGGGCAGATCTCCGACGTCACCCCGCAGCCGCACAACGGGTGCCGTCCGCCGAAGCGTCGTCGGGTCTGAGAGGTAGAGAGAGATGGCTCGTTACACCGGTGCCGACTGCCGCCGTTGCCGGCGGGAGAAGATGAAGCTGTTCCTCAAGGGCAGCAAGTGCGATGGTCCGAAGTGCCCGTTCGAGTCCCGGCCGTTCCCGCCCGGGCAGCACGGCCGCGGCCGCACGAAGGAGACGGAGTACCTGCTCCAGCTCCGTGAGAAGCAGAAGGCCCGCCGCGTCTACGGCGTGCTGGAGAAGCAGTTCCGCGGCTACTACGAGGAAGCCGTGAGCAAGAAGGCCAAGACGGGCGAGGTGCTGCTGCAGATCCTCGAGTCGCGGCTGGACAACGTGGTCTACCGGGCCGGCTACGCCAAGTCCCGGGACATGTCCCGTCAGCTGGTCAAGCACGGTCACTTCACGGTGAACGGCAAGAAGGTCGACATCCCGTCGTACCGCATCAAGGAGCACGACATCATCGAGGTCCGGGGCAAGAGCAAGGAGCTCACCCCGTTCATCGTGGCCCAGGCCGAGGCCGGCTCCAAGACCGTTCCGGCGTGGCTGGAGGCGATCCCCAGCCAGATGAAGATCCTGGTGCACTCGCTCCCGGCCCGACAGGTGATCGACACCCAGGTCCAGGAGCAGCTGATCGTCGAGCTCTACTCCAAGTAAGAGCTCGTTGCGGTGGCCCGCCCGGCAGGGCGGGCCACCGGAACAGTTTGTGTCGTGGGCGTCATATGGCGGGCGCCCCGGAAGAGAAGAGAAGACATGCTCATCAGTCAGCGACCGAGCCTCTCCGAGGAGTCGATCAACGAGACCCGGTCCCGGTTCACCATCGAGCCGCTGGAGCCGGGCTTCGGCTACACCCTGGGTAACTCGCTGCGGCGTACGCTGCTGTCGTCCATCCCGGGCGCGGCCGTCACCTCGATCAAGATCGACGGTGTGCTGCACGAGTTCACCACGATCCCCGGGGTCAAGGAGGACGTGGTCGAGCTCGTCATGAACATCAAGGAGCTCTGCGTCAGCTCCGAGCACGACGAGCCGGTCAGCATGTACCTGCGTAAGCAGGGCCCGGGCGACGTGACCGCCGGCGACATCCAGCCGCCGGCCGGTGTCTCGGTGCACAACCCGGACCTGAAGCTGGCCACCCTCAACGGCAAGGGCCGGCTCGACATGGAGCTGACTGTCGAGCGGGGGCGTGGCTACGTCACGGCGGCGCAGAACAAGCAGGCGGGCGCGGAGATCGGCCGGATCCCGGTCGACTCGATCTACTCCCCGGTGCTCAAGGTGACCTACCGCGTCGAGGCGACCCGCGTCGAGCAGCGGACGGACTTCGACCGGTTGATCATCGATGTCGAGTCCAAGCCGTCCATGGGGCCCCGTACCGCACTGGCCTCGGCCGGTTCGACGCTGGTGGAGCTGTTCGGGCTGGCCCGTGAGCTGGACGAGACCGCCGAGGGCATCGACATCGGCCCGTCCCCGCAGGACGCACAGCTGGCGGCGGACCTGGCCCTGCCGATCGAGGAGCTGGACCTGACCGTCCGCTCCTACAACTGCCTCAAGCGCGAGGGCATCAACGCCGTTGGTGAGCTCATCGGGCGTACCGAGGCCGACCTCCTCGACATAAGGAACTTCGGTCAGAAGTCGATCGACGAGGTCAAGATGAAGCTCGCCGGGATGGGTCTCGGGCTGAAGGACTCGGCTCCGAACTTCGACCCGGCGCACGTCGTGGACGCCTTCGGCGAGGCCGATTACGACACCGACGACTACCGCGAGACCGAGCAGCTCTAGTCCGCGCTGCCGCCACACCTGAGGAGCACCAAGCATGCCCACGCCCACCAAGGGCCCCCGCCTCGGCGGCAGCCCCGCGCACGAGCGGCTGATGCTGGCCAACCTGGCCACCGCGCTGTTCCAGCACGGCAAGATCCAGACCACCGAGACCAAGGCCCGGCGGCTGCGTCCGCTCGCCGAGCAGCTGATCACCAAGGCCAAGCGGGGCGACCTCGCGTCGCGCCGCCGGGTGCTGACCGTGGTCAAGGACAAGGACGTGGTCTACGCCCTGTTCGACCAGATCGCGCCGCGGTACGCCAACCGCAGCGGCGGCTACACCCGGATCGTGAAGACCGGTCCGCGTAAGGGTGACGCAGCGCCGATGGCGATCATCGAGCTGGTCGAGGAGCTTCAGGTCGCCGAGCCGAAGGCGAACCGGAAGACCGCCGGGCGCAAGGCCGCCCAGCAGGACAAGGTCGAGGCGCTGGCACCGGCCGACGAGGCTCCCGTGTCGCAGCCGGCCGACCAGGACGCCGAGCCGCCGCAGTCGGCCTCCGGTGACACCGCCGCTGCCCGCGAGGACAGCGACCTGGCCACCGAGGAAGGCAAGGTCTGACCAAGGCCGGTGAGACAGGCCCTGAGGCCGTTGTCGGGCCCGGCATCCCCACCACGGGGGTGCCGGGCCCGATTCGTCGAGGAGGTACCACGTGGACGAGCGCATCCGGCTGCGGCTGGACGTCGCGTACGACGGCACCGCCTTCTCCGGCTGGGCCGCCCAGCCGCAGCGGCGCACGGTCGCGGGGGTGCTGGTCGATGCGCTGGACCTGGTGCTCGGCACCGGCGTCGCGACCGGTTTGACCGTCGCCGGTCGCACCGACGCGGGAGTGCATGCCAGCGGGCAGGTCTGCCACCTGGACCTGCCCGGCGACGTCTGGCGGGCGCACGAGGGGCGGCTGCTGCGCCGGCTGGCCCGGCTGCTCCCGACCGATGTGCGGGTGCGGGCGATGGGTGCGGTGCCGGCGAGCTTCGACGCCCGCTTCTCGGCGACCTTCCGCCGCTACGAGTACCGGGTGACCGACGCGCCGTGGGGGTGCGAGCCGCTGCGCCGACACGAGATCCTGGCCTGGCCCCGGGCACTCGACCTGGACCTGCTCAGCACCGCGGCGGCCGGGCTGGTCGGGGAGCACGACTTCGCCGCGTACTGCCGGCGCAAGGAGAACGCCACCACGCTGCGGGAGGTGACCAGACTGGACTGGCGGCGCGACGTCGACGGGATCCTGGTCGCCACCGTGCAGGCCGACGCGTTCTGTCAGGCGATGGTGCGCAGCCTGGTCGGCGCCATGCTGGTCGCCGGAGATGGCCGCCGACCGGTGCGCTGGCCGGCCGACCTGCTGGCCCGTCGGGAACGGGCCAGCGAGGTGACCGTGGCACCGGCGCACGGGCTGACCCTGGTGGCGGTCGGCTACCCGGACGATCCCGCCGAGTACGCGCGCCGGTCCGAGGCGACCCGACGGCTACGGGTACCCGCCGTGAGCTGAGCCGCCGGCCGCGCCTCCCGTCGTCGACGGTAGGTCAGTCCTCGGTGGACTCGTCCTGGCTGCCGGTGTCGTCGGTGGGTTCCTCGGTCGGCTGACTCGCCGTTCCGCCTTTGGCGCGCCGCTCCAGCACGCTCTGGTTGAGGTGCTGTTCGAGCATGTCGAAGAGGATCTCGCGGACTCCGGTGTCACCGGAGCGGATGGTGGCGCCGTCGGTGCGGGCGACCACCGCATAGGCGATGTAGTGGCCGCGTACCTGCCAGCCGACCCGCGCCGGTGCGGTGGCGACGACCTCCGTGTCATCTCCCGCTGACATGCCGCGGAAGCGGCCCTGCCGCTCGTCGAGCAGCTGGCGGATCCGGTCCCGGGCCCGCTCGGCGCTGGACCGGTCGGTGAGGTTGAACAGTCCCGTGGTGACCAGGTGGTCGCCGTCCGGTGCGCGGAGGGTGGCCCGGACGACCTGGTTGCAGCCGAGCCGGACCAGCAGCTCCGAGACCTCCCCGGTGACGGCCACCGTGCAACTGGCGCTGGACTGGGTGCGGAGCACCTCGTAGCCGTCTTCGCCGTCGCCGACGGTCAGCGTGCTGGCGGGGAATACCTCGCGGGCGGTGAGCGGCGCCTGGTCGGTGTCCCGGGAGTCGAGGTCGTTGGCCTCGGCGGGCGCCGTGCCACGGGTGGTGTCCGGTGCGGCGCTTGGTCCGGCCTGCTGACCGATCAGGGTCCGACCGTCCAGCAGCGTGGCGGCGGTGAGCCCGCAGAGGGCGAGCAGCACCAGTGCGGCGGCACCGCCGACCAGCACCCGCCACACGCGACCGCTTCCTCGGCGGGGCGGCGGCGCGACGGTCGTCGTGCCCGGCTCCGGCGGTGCCGCCGCCACGCCGTCGGGCGTCGGTTCCTCGGGCGTGGGCGGCACCAGGTCGTACCGTGGTGCCAGTTCCTGCTGCGTGGCGGCAAGCGCCCCCGCTGGCGGTGCCGATGACGGCAGCATGATCTGGTTCGGGCGGGCCAGCGACGGGGTGGGGAAGCGCGACGGGGACGGCCCGGCCGGGGGCGGCGGGCCGGGCTGGGGCGAACTGCCCTCGGTCTCGTCGTCCCGGTACGGGACGTATGCGTCCTCATCGGAGTCGTACCGATACACCATGTCGTCGAGAGTAGGGATTTTTATCCCTTTAGTGGGCATTTTGCCGAAACGTGGTTGATGAACGTGTCGGGGTCACCGGGGCCGTACCTTCGGCCCGACCCACGCTCGGTGCGAGAATGCCGGCGTGACCGGGGACCACTACTTCACCGCCGAGCCGAACGCGCCCGCCCAGGCGCGCGAGGTGCAGTTCACCCTCGCCGGCCGCGACTTCACCCTGGCCTCGGCGTCCGGGGTCTTCTCCGCCAGCCGCCTCGATCCGGGCACGGCAGTGTTGCTGCGCAAGGCCGAGCTGCCCGACGCCGCGACCGCCGGTGCGGCGCTGCTCGATCTCGGCTGCGGGTTCGGCCCGATCGCCTGCGTGCTCGCCACCGTCGCGCCGACGGCGACGACCTGGGCGGTCGATGTCAACGAGCGGGCCCGGGGTCTGGCGGCCGAGAACGCCGCCCGGCTCGGGCTGTCCGACCGGGTACGGGTGAGCGCACCCGAGGAGGTGCCCGTCGACCTGCGCTTCGCCCAGATCTGGTCCAACCCGCCGATCCGGATCGGCAAGGACGAGCTGCACCAGATGCTGTTGCGCTGGCTGCCCCGGCTCGCTCCGGACGGGATCGCCTGGCTCGTGGTGGCCCGCCATCTCGGCGGTGACTCGTTGCAGCGCTGGCTGGTCGAGCAGGGTTGGCAGGTGACTCGGCACGCCAGTCAGAAGGGGTTCCGGGTGTTGCGCGTCACCCACTGACCGGGTAATCGGTTGGCCCGCCGGGCCGGCTCAGGCAGGATGCCCGCGTGGGATACGTGGACGTGGCGGCGGTCGGGCATGTCCTGCCCGACGGGCGGGAACTCTTCGCCGAGGTGTCGTTCCGGGTCGGCGAGGGCGCCAAGGTGGCGCTCGTCGGGCCGAACGGTGCGGGCAAGACGACGTTGCTGCGGATGGTCGCCGGTGACCTGCCGGTACGGACCGGTGCGATCGCGCGCACCGGTGGGCTGGGCGTCATGCGCCAGTTCATCGGCATGATCGGTGACGAGTCGACGCTGGCCGACCTGGCCCTGTCACTCGCGCCACCGCCGCTGCGCGACGCCGGAAGCCGGCTGGCCGAGACCGAGGCGGCCATGCGCGAGACCGAGCTGCGCGGCAAGTACAGCACCGCCGCCGGCAAGGCCCAGCTGGCGTACGCCGACGCGTTGGCGGCCTGGGGCGAGACCGGCGGGTACGACGCCGAGGTGCTCTTCGACACCGTCGCCATCATCGTCCTCGACCTGCCCTGGGAAGCCGCCCGGCAGCGGCCGGTCCGGACTCTCTCCGGCGGGCAGCAGAAACGCTTCGCGCTGGAGTTGCTGCTGCGCGGCCCCGACGAGGTGCTGCTGCTCGACGAACCGGACAACTTCCTCGACGTGCCGGGCAAACGCTGGCTGGAGGCGCGGCTGCGGGAGTCGGCCAAGTCGGTGCTCTACGTGTCGCACGACCGGGAGCTGCTGGCGCACACCGCCGACCGGGTGGTAACGGTGGAGGGCGGCAGCGCCTGGGTGCATCCCGGCGGGTTCGCCAGCTGGCACGCGGCGCGGGTGGCCCGCCACGCCCGCCTCGACGAGCAGCGCAAACGGTGGGACGAGGAGCGCCAGAAGCTGCGCGAGCTGGTGCTGATGTACAAGCAGAAGGCCGCGTACAACGACGGGATGGCCTCGCGTTACCAGGCGGCGCAGACCCGGTTGCGCAAGTTCGAGGAGGCCGGGCCACCGCCCGTACCACCGAAGGAGCAGGACATCCGGATGCGGCTGGCCGGCGGGCGGACCGGCAAGCGGGCGCTGATCTGCGAGCAGCTGGAGCTGGACGGCCTGACCTACCCCTTCGACCTGGAGTTGTGGTACGGCGACCGCCTCGCGGTGCTGGGCGCCAACGGCACCGGCAAGTCCCACTTCCTGCGCCTGCTGGCCCGGGGCGGCACGGACCCCGACCCGGCGAACGGACCGGTCGCCGACATGGCGGCGCTCGCGCCGGTGGCGCACGACGGGGTGGCGCGGCTCGGTGCACGGGTGCGTCCCGGTCATTTCTCGCAGACCCATGACCGGCCCGAGCTGATGACGCGGACGCTCGTGGAGATCCTCTGGCGGGGCGACGAACACCGGGCCGGCATGGACCGGCACACGGCGATGGCGGCGCTGTCCCGGTACGAGCTGGCGGGACAGGGTGACCAGCGCTTCGGCACCCTGTCCGGCGGGCAGCAGGCACGTTTCCTGGTGCTGCTGCTGGAGCTGTCCGGCGCGACCATGCTGCTGCTCGACGAGCCCACCGACAACCTGGACCTGGCCTCGGCCGAGGCGTTGGAGGCCGGACTGACCGCGTTCTCCGGCACGGTGGTGGCGGTCACCCACGATCGCTGGTTCACCCGCACCTTCGACCGGTTCCTGCTGTTCCGGGGCGACGGCGAGGTGGTCGAGACCGACGAGCCGGTCTGGGACGTGGCCTGAGCGGTCTGGTCTCGCGGCCGACCCTGCGACCACCCGACGGGGCGACATATGGTGATCTCGTGAGTGAGATGAATTATCGCCGGTTGGGCGACTCCGGGCTCGTGGTGTCCGTCGTGGGGATCGGCTGCAACAACTTCGGCCGCAAACTCGATCCGGACGGCACGCGGGCGGTGGTCGACGCGGCCCTCGACGCCGGGATCAACTTCTTCGACACCGCCGACATCTACGGTGAGCCGCACGGCGCGTCGGAGGCGCAGCTCGGCGCGGCGCTCAAGGGCCGCCGGGACGACGTGGTGCTGGCGACCAAGTTCGGCATGTCGATGGCCGGCAGCAACGGGCGGGACTTCGGGGTACGCGGCTCGCGGCGGTACGTGATCCGGGCGGTCGAGGCGTCGCTGCGTCGGCTGGACACCGACCACATCGACCTGTACCAGTTCCACGAGCCGGACCCGGGCACCCCTATCGACGAGACGCTGTCCGCGCTGGACGACCTGGTCCGCGCCGGCAAGGTGCGGTATCTCGGCAACTCCAACTTCGCCGGCTGGCAGATCGCCGACGCCGACTGGACGGCGCAGACCCGGGGCTTCACCCGGTTCGTCAGCGCGCAAAACCACTACAGCCTGCTCGACCGGGACGCCGAGATCGAGGTGCTGCCGGCCTGTGACCGGTTCGGGTTGGGCATGCTGCCTTTCTTCCCGTTGGCCAACGGGCTGCTCACCGGCAAGTACAAGCGGGGTGAGGCACCGCCTGCCGGCAGTCGGCTGGCCGGTGGCGGCCGGTACGCCCAGCGGCTCGCCGCCGCCGACTGGGACACCATCGAGGGCATCGAGGCGTACGCCGCGGAACGGGACGTGTCGATGCTGCACGTGGCCATCGGTGGGTTGGCCGCTCAGCCGGCGGTCACCTCGGTGATCGCTGGCGCCACCACGCCGGAGCAGGTGCGCGCCAACGCCGAGGCCGGCGCCTGGCAGCCCACCGAGGACGACCTCAAGGCGCTCCGCGCGGTCCTCGACCGCTGACCCGTGCCGTGCCCCTTGCGTCGACATGAAGTTGGCGGCGTCCTCTTCAGAACGCCGCCAACTTGATGATCAACAGGGTCGGGTGAAGGGGCCCCGCCCGGACGGTGCCGGACGGGGCCCTGGACTCACAGTTTGCGGCCGGGAGCCAGCCGCGTGGGGTCACCGCCGAGGCGGCCGGCACCCTTGACGGACTCGCCGTCGTTGGCCCGTACGCCCGTCTTGCTGGCCGTGCCGCCGAGCCGGACGATCATGGCATCGGCGTCCCGGATCAGCACGTCCCGGATCTCCGCCTCGCCAACCAGCTCAGCGTCGCCGGCCAACGTCCGGAACGCGGTGAGCTGGTTGATCGCCCGTCGGTCGTTGCCTTCCGCCTCCGCCGTACGGGCGTTGGAGAGCCGCTTCGACAACTGGTTGTACGCCTTGTTGGAGAGCCGCCCCGTCGCCTTGAACCGGTCCAGCAGGTTCTGCATGTCCCGGAACGAGGTGGTGACGAAGAAGCGGACCGTCGTGGTGGTGGCGTTATCCGCCTTGTCGGTCGCCGTGACGGTCAGCTCGTGCAGCCCCAGTGGCAGCTCGTACATCGCCTGGAGCGTGCCGCTGACGTAGGGACGGTCGTCGAGTTTGCCGACCACTGTCGCGATGCCCGAGGTCGGGTCGACCGCCTGCCAGGACACCCGGACGTCCTGGCTGTCCCCGTAGAGCTGGCCGTCGGCGATGCCGGAGACCAGCAGGGTGGGCTTGGTGCCGTCGATGCGTACCACCGCCGCCTTCAGCGTCTCGGCGTTGCCGGCGGTGTCGGTGGCCCGGTAGAGCAACTCGTGGTCCCCGTCGCCACTGATCTCGACCGGCTCGGTGTACGGCGTCCAGTCGCCGCCGTCCAGCGACCACTCCAGCAGCGCCACCCCGGAACCGGCATCGGTCGAGGTGAGCACCACCGGGACGGCGCCGTCGTGCCAGCCCGCGTCGTTCGCCGGGGCGAACGTCGCGGTGCTGACCGGCGCGGTGGCGTCGATCCGGACGGTGACCGCCTTCGTCTCCTCCACGTTGCCGGCCTCGTCGGCGGAGCGGAACCGCAGCTCGTGCTCGCCGTCGCCGGCCACCGGCACCGGTCCGGTGTAGGCGGTCCAGTCGGTGGCGTCGTCGAGCTGGTACTCGGTGCGCGCCACCCCGCTGCCACCGTCCTCGTCGGCGGCGGTCAGGGTGACCGTCGCCGGGCCGGTGAGCCACCCCTCGACCGGGGTGCCGGACACCTCTGCCGTGGTGACCGGCGCGGTCTCGTCGTCAGATCCGGCGTCGGTGGAGAGCCGGAAGTAGTCGAACGACGCCGCCTTCGAGGCGGTCTGGTTGGCGCCGAGGGTGAACAGGCCCACCTTCGGTGTCGCACCGACCGCGGCGTTGGTCAGCTCGGTCAGCGCGGTCCAGGTGGTGCCGTCCGCCGAGTACGACGCGGTGAAGGTGTCACCGCTGCGGGCCAACCGCAGATGCCACACCGACTCGGTGAGGCTCTCCGCGCCGGGCTGCGGATTCTGCACCACGCCGTCGATCTCGCTGCGGAACTCGATCCGCCGCGTGACCGTCTGTCCGGCCTGGTTGTCCACGACGTAGTCGAACTTCAGGTAGTTGTCGTCGTCGGCGTGCACGATCAGGCCGGCCTGCTGGTACTGCTCGTCCAGCAGACTGCCGTCCACCTTGGTCTCCAACGTCCAGTCGCCGCTCGGCGCGTTCTGCAGGATGAAGTTCGTCGGCCCGGTGTTGTCCGTGCCGTAGATGTCACCGTTGGGCACGTCGATCCGCAGCGACCCGTCGCTGATCTGGTAGGCGGTCGGGTCCTCCCGGACGATCGCGTTCCATCGGCACTTGTCCAGCGCGTCACCGGTGAACTCGTCCGACGGGTCGACCGGGCCGGGCGGCTCGTCCGGCGTCACCTGGAACCAGTCGAAGGCCGCCTCGACCACGGGTGCGTCGGTGCCCCCGTTGAGCGCGAACAGACCGATCCGCGGGTTCCCGATGCCCTCCAGCGCGGCGGAGCGACCGACCGGGGTGAACGTCTGACCGTCGGCCGAGAGCGCGGCGGTCAGGCTGGTGCCGTCGCTGCGAACCCGCAGGTAGACGGTGTCACCCGCCGGTGCGTCGGTGCTGTCGTCACCCTCGTTGCGCGGGGTGCCGGCGGTCTCGCGGATGAACTCCACCCGCCGGCTGTCGTTGTAGAGCAGGTCCAGCTTGGCGTAGTTGTCGTCGTCGCCGTAGACCAGCAGACCGGCCTGCTGGTAGTTGGCGGTCACCGGCAGGGTGACCTTGGTGGTGACCTGCCAGGCGCCCGACGGTGCCGGCTGGAGCACCAGGTTGGTGGCGTCGTTACGGCTGCCGTACAGGTCACCGGCGCCGGTGGGTAGCCGCAGGGCGTCGTCGGAGACGGCCAGGAGTTGGTTCTCCCGCACCACCTCCCACCGGTCCCGGTCCAGGCTGTCGCCGCTGAAGTCGTCGGACCGGGTGCCGAAGCAGGATGTGTTCGGCGCGTCGATCCGCACCGGCACGGTCGCGTACGACCGGGCGCCACGGCTGTCGGTCACCGTCAGGGTGGCGGTGAAGTTGCCGGGTGCGGTGTACGTGTGCTCGGCCTGGAGCGTGTCCGCCGTGCCGCCGTCACCGAATTCCCACTCGTACGTCAGCGGGGTGTCGCCCTCGGGATCGGTGGCGGTGCCGCCGAACGCGATGGTGACCGGCGCGGTGCCGGTGGCCGGCGTGGCGGTCGCGGTGACCGCCGGCGGCGCGTTGTCGGTGACGCCCTTACCGACGAAGTCCGCCCAGTTGACGTTGAACAGCGACCCCTCGCCGCCCGCCGGGTCCTGGGCGACGAAGTACAGCGAACCGCTCGCCGCACCGGTCACCGGTGCGGTCACGTCGGTGTAGGTCTGCCAGTCGCCGGTGCCCGGCACGGTCGCCGAGGCGACCACCGGTCCGTCGACCGCGCCGGCGCGGACCTCGATCACGCCGCCGCTGGTCGCCGACGAGACCCGGAACCGAATCTCGTCGATCTCGGTCAGGTCGGCCGGTACCACCGACCACCAGTCACCGTCCTCGATGGCGCCGATGTTCTGGCCGCCGCCGGCGGAGTCGCCGGTGGTCTCGCGCATCACGCCGGGGTCACCGCCACCGGTGCCGTCCTCGGTCCGGCCGGTCGCGGTGAAGTACTCGGCCTGCTTGCGCTTGGGCTGGAGAATCTCGATCGCCCGGCCGGTCAGCGGGCCGGCCCCACCGGAGCCGCCCTGGTCGGTGTAGGTCGCCTCGAAGACGGTGAAGACGTTCGCCTCCTCGCCGTGACCGGCGGCGAGCTGGGTCTGCACCGTGCCGGTGCAGCCGGTGTGCTGCTCCAGCGGGTGGGCGTGCTCGTCGTGGCCGAGCAGGACCTGGAGTTGGACGTCGTCACAGTCGATCGTCCCGTCCTCCGGGTCGGTGACGGTGATCGTGTACTTGACCTGGTCACCCCAGTCGAAGAAGCCACCGTCCGGCGGGAACTCGATGGTCACGGTCGGCGCGGTGTTGCCCACCGTGATCGGCACGTTCGCCACCGCCGTACGACCCTTGGGGTTGGTGACGGTGAGCTGGGCGGTGTAGTTCCCCGGCTCGGCGTACGTGTGGGTGGGGTTGGCCTCGGTGGAGGTGCCGCCGTCGCCGAACGTCCAGGCGTAGGTGAGCGTGCCCCCGTCGGGGTCGCGGGAGCCGGCGCTGGAGAAGACCACCTCCAGCGGGGCCTGCCCGGAGGTGGGCTCGGCGTTGGCCACCGCGATCGGTGCCCGGTCACCGGCGATGTAGTCGATCCGGTAGACGCCGGAGTTGTCGTTGTTGCCGCCGAAGCCGCTGCCCCACTCGATCAGGTACATCGCGCCGTCCGGACCGAACTCGAAGTCCATCGGGCGGATGAAGGACATCCCGGTGAGCAACTGGTTGATGTCGATCAGCTCGGTGCCGTCGGCGGAGACCTGCATCGTGTACATCTTCGACTGGTTCCACTCGCCGAGCAGCGCCTTGCCGTCGTAGTAAGCCGGCCACTTGCGGACCGAGTCGAGGTCGGCGTCGTACCGGTAGACCGGGCCGCCCATCGGCGCGCCGCCGCCACCGATCTCCGGGTAGCGCGGGTCACCGCCGTAGCCGTAGTCGACGGTGGCCGGAATGGCCGGCGGGAGGTTGGTCAGGCCGGTGTTGTTCGGCGAGTTGTTCACCACGGCGGCGCAGTCGAACTTTGGCCCGCTCGGGCCGGAGGGGAACTGGTAGTCGTTGTACGCCTCGTTGGTGCCCGTGCAGTACGGCCAGCCGTAGTTGCCCGGCTCGGCGACGATGTTCCACTCCACCAGCCCCTCGGGGCCCCGGTCGGGGTTGTCCGACGCGGCGTCCGGGCCGTAGTCGGCGACGTAGAGGGTGTCGGTGGCCGGGTCGATGCCGATCCGGAACGGGTTACGGAAGCCCATCGCGTAGATCTCGGGCCGGGTCTTCGCCGTGCCCGGCGGGAAGAGGTTGCCCTCCGGGATGGTGTACGTCCCGTCGTCCTCCGGGTGGATCCGGATCACCTTGCCGCGCAGGTCGTTGGTGTTGCCGGCGGTACGCTGCGCGTCGTAGTCGGCGCGTCCGGGCCGCTCGTCGATCGGCGTGTACGCGTCCGAGGAGAACGGGTTGGTGTTGTCCCCGGTGGCCAGGTAGAGGTTGCCGGCGGAGTCGAACGTCATGGTGCCGCCGGCGTGGCAGCAGGTGTTGCGTTGGGTGTCGACCTGGAGCACGACCTCCTCGGTGGCCGCGTCGATCGAGTCACCGCTGACGGTGAACCGGGAGAGCACGTTGCGCGTCACCCCGTCGTTCGGCGCATAGTAGAGGTAGACCCAGTTGTTGGTGGCGAAGTCCGGGTCGAGCCGGATGCCGATCAGGCCGTCCTCGTTGCCGGTGAAGACGTCGAGGTCGATCGCGGTGACCGTGTTGCCGGTGTCCGGCTTGACGATCTGCACCCGACCGTCGCGTTCGATGTAGAAGACCCGCCCGTCGGGGGCGATGTCCAGCTCCATCGGGTTGCTGGTGTTGCTGTCCAGCGTCACCTTCTCGAAGCTGGCGGTCAGCGACGCACCGCAGTCGGCATCCTGGATCCCGGCCGCGGTGCGGATGCCGCCGAGCAGGTGGGTGCGGAACTCCGGTTCGGCGTACGACTCGTGGGTGTGGCCGCCGCCGGTGTACCAGGCCCGGC
Source organism: Micromonospora sp. ATLC16 (assembly GCF_057196645.1). Classification (NCBI taxonomy): domain Bacteria; kingdom Bacillati; phylum Actinomycetota; class Actinomycetes; order Micromonosporales; family Micromonosporaceae; genus Micromonospora; species Micromonospora sp. ATLC16. The sequence continues at coordinate 7,190 of NZ_JBXUOW010000026.1, read as the reverse complement.
CGCCGTCGTAGTCCTGGCACCAGGCGATGGGGTGGTCGTGTCCCATCGCGCCGGAGCCGGGGTTGTAGCTGGTCTCGTCGAGGGTGGCCAGCACGTGCACCGAACCGCGCGGGTTGGTGCGGTAGTTGTACCACTCGTCGAAGCGGGACCAGCGTCCCGGCAGGTGGGCGGTGGAGGGGTGAGCCGGGTCCTCCACCTTGACCGTGGCCTGCTGGTTGGCCGGGTGGCTGTTGAAGTACGCGCCCACCAGCTCCCCGTACCAGGCCCAGCTGTACTCGGTGTCGGAGGCGGCGTGGATGCCGGCGTAGCCGCCACCGGCCTGGATGTAGCGCTCGAACGCCGCCTGCTGGTCGGCGGTCAGCACGTCTCCGGTGGTGGAGAGCCAGATGACGGCTCGGTACTGTGCCAGGTTGGCATCGGTGAACGCGCCGCCGTCCTCAGTGGTGTCGACGGTGAAACCGTGCTCCACGCCGAGTTCCTGGATGGCGGCGATGCCGGTCGGGATGGAGTCGTGGCGGAAGCCGGCGGTCTTGGAGAAGACCAGCACCGAGAATGTCTCGGCGGCGGCCTCCGGAACGGCCTGGGCGACGGGGGCCGGCGCGGCCTGGGCGGCAGGGGCCGCCAGGAGCATGGTCGCGGCGAGGCCGAGGGAGAGGATCGCGGCGGTCAGGGGTGCACGGGCAAGGGGTGTTCGGGGCACTCCGGTCTCCTTTGTCCTTGCTGGACAGGGGGCACGGGGTCGGCCCGCCGAAGACCGTCCCGGGTGGTGCCGGTCCGACCCCGTTGCCGAAGGGGGCCGTCCCAGCATTTATGTCGAGTCGCTGAACAAATTAATTCCGTTGAAACGATTAATGGCAAGACTTCGATGGATAACGTTTCGATAAACGCAAGTGACATTCCCGTACAGCCCGCCCAAACCACCACGGCTGCCGGCCCGCACCTCGGGCAGAGGTACGGGCCGGCAGTCGTGGGTCGGCGAGCCAGTCCAGCTACCCGGGCGTGAGTCGGAAGTAGTCGAACGCGGCCGTCTTCGAGGCGGTCTGGTTGGCGCCGAGAGTGAACAGGCCCACCCTCGGGGTCGCACCGACCGCAGTGCTCGTCAACGTCTGCAGGGTCGTCCAACTCGTGCCGTCGGCCGAGTACGCGGCGGAGAAGGTGTTTCCGCTGCGTGCCAGCCGCAGGTGCCAGATGCCCTGGGTCAGGCCGGTCGCCTGGGGCTGCGTACTCTGCACCGCCCCGGCGACCTCGCTGCGGAACTCGATCCGTCGCGAGACCGCCTGACCGGCCGCGTTGTCCGTCAGGTAGTCGAACTTCAGGTAGTTGTCGTCGTCGGCGTACACCAGCAGGCCCGCCTGCTGGTACTGCTCGTCGAACAGGCTGCCGTCGACCCGGGTCTGCATCGTCCAGTTCCCGGCCGGGCTGTTCTGGAGGATGAAGTTCGTCGGCCCGGTGTTGCCGGTGCCGTAGATGTCACCGTTCGGCACGTCGATGCGCAGCGCGCCGTCGGTCACCCGGTAGTGGGTCGAGTCCTCCCGTACGACGGCGTTCCACCGGCACTTCTCCAGGCTGTCGCCGGTGAACTCGTCGGACGGCGTGACGGTGCCCGTGGTGGCGTCCGGGGTGATCCGGATCCAGTCGAACTGGGCGTTCACCACCTCCGCCGTGGTGCCACCGTTGAGGGCGAAGAGGCCGATCCGGGGGTTGCTGATCCCGGCCAGCGTGGCGGACCGGCCGACCGCGGTGAAGGTCTGCCCGTCGGTCGAGTAGGCGGCGGTCAGGTTCGTCCCGTCGCTCGTCAGTCGCAGGTGGATGGTGTCACCGGTGGGAGCCGCGGTGGAGTCCGTGCTCTCGTTGCGCGGCGTCCCGGCGCTTTCCCTGACGAACTCCACCCGGCGGCCGCCACCGTAGAGCAGGTCCAGCTTGGCGTAGTTGTCGTCGTCGCCGTAGACGACCAGACCGGCCTGCTGGTAGTCGGCCCGGACCGGCACGGTGACCCGGGTGGTCGCCTGCCAGGCCCCGCTGGGTGCGGGCTGGAGCACCAGGTTGGTGGCGTCGTTGCGGGTGCCGTACAGGTCACCCGCCGAGGTGGGCAACCGCAGCGAACCGTCGGAGAGGGAGTACGACTCGTTCCCGCGCACCACGCTGGTCCATCGCTGGCGGTCCAACGAGGTGCCGGTGAACTCGTCGGACCGTTGCGGTCCGGGCTCCGCCTGGCAGGGGTTGCCCGCCCCGTCGACCCGGATCGGCACGCTTGCCTGCCCCCGCGCGCCCCGGCTGTCGGTGACCGTCAGGGTGGCGGTGTAGCTGCCCGGCGTGGTGTACGTGTGGGTGGCGTTGAGCGTGTTCGCGGTCGCATCGTCGCCGAAGTCCCAGGCGTACGTCAGGGGGGTGTCCCCGTCCGGGTCGGTCGCCGTACCGGTGAAGGTCACGGCCAGCGGCGCGGTCCCGCTGGTCGGGGTGGCCGAGGCGGTGACCGCAGGCGGGGCGTTGCCGCTCACTCCGGGGCCGACGAAGTCCAACCAGTTGACATTGAACAGGGTGCCGGAGCCGCCGCTCGGATCCCGGGCGACGAAGTACAACGCACCCTCCGCGGCGGCGCCGTTGGGTATCTGCGCCGTGACGTCGGTGTACGTCTGCCACCCTCCGGTGCCGGTCACGGTGGCGGTGGTGATCAGCGGCCCGTCCGCGGCCCCGGCGCGTACCTCGATGCGGCCACCGGAGGTTGCCGAGGCGACCCGGAACCGAATCGAGGTGAGGCCGGTCAGACTGGCCGGACTCACCGACCACCAGTCGCCGTCCTCGATGAATCCGATGTTCTGCCCACCGCCGGCCGTGTCACCGGTGGTCTCCCGCTCCACTCCGGCGGTGCCGCCCCCGGTGGCGCCTGCCACCCGCCCGGTGGCGGAGTAGTACTCGGCCTGCGTGTGTTTCGGCTGAAGGACCACAAGCGCCCGGCCGGTCTGCGGCTCGGCCCCGTCGGACCCGCCCTTGTCGGTGTAGGTCGCCTCCAGCACGGTGAAGACGTTCGCCTCCTCGCCGTGACCGTCGGCGAGCTGGGTCTGCACCGTGCCGGTGCAGCCCGTGTGCCGCTCCAGCGGGTGGGCGTGCTCGTCGTGGCCGAGCAGGACCTGGAGTTCGACGTCGTCGCAGTCGATCGTCCCGTCCTCCGGGTCGGTGACCTTGATGGTGTAGGCGACCTGGTCACCCCAGTCGAAGAAGCCACCGTCCGGCGGGAACTCGATGGTGACGGTCGGTGCGGTGTTGCCGACGGTGATCGGCACGTTCGCCACCGCGCTCCGTCCCGCCGGGTTGGTCACCCGGAGCTGCGCCGTGTAGCTGCCGGACTCGGTGTACGTGTGGGTCGGGTTGGCCTGGGTGGAGGTGCCGCCGTCGCCGAACGTCCAGGCGTAGGTGAGTGCTCCGCCGTCGGGGTCGCGTGAGCCGGCGCTGGAGAAGGTGACGGCGAGCGGTGGCGCTCCGGTGGTGGGGTTCGCCGAGGCGACCGCGATCGGGGCGCGGGCACCGGCGGTGTAGTCGATCCGGTAGACGCCGGAGTTGTCGTTGTCGCCGCCGAAGCCGCTGCCCCACTCGATCAGGTACAGCGCGCCGTCGGGGCCGAACTCGAAGTCCATCGGCCGGACGAAGGTCATCTGGTCGAGGATCCGGTTGATGTCGACGAGGGACTTGCCGTCCCGGCTGACCTGCATGGTGTACATCCGCGACTGGTTCCACTCGCCGAACATGGCCTTGCCGTCGAAGTACGCCGGCCACTGGCGGCGGGACGAGATCGACGGGTCGTACCGGTAGACCGGTCCGGCCATGGGCGCGCCGCCGCCGCCGATCTCCGGGTACCGGGAGTCACCGTTGTAGCCGTAGTCGACGGTGGCCGGGATGGCCGCTGGCAGGTTGGTCAGGCCGGTGTTGTTCGGCGAGTTGTTCACCGGCGCGGCGCAGTTGAACTTCGATCCGCTCGGGCCGGACGGGAACTGGTAGTCGTTGTACGCCTGGTTCGACCCGTGGCAGTACGGCCAGCCGAAGTTGCCGGGCCGGTCGACGATGTTCCACTCCACCAGGCCCGCCGGGCCCCGGTTCGGGTTGGTGGTGGTGGCATCCGGGCCGTAGTCGGCGACGTAGAGCACGTCGGTGACCGGGTCGATGCCCACCCGGAACGGGTTGCGCAGGCCCATCGCGTAGATCTCCGGCCGGGTCCGCGCGGTGCCCGGGGCGAAGAGGTTGCCGGCCGGGATGGTGTACGTGCCGTCGGCCTGCGGCCGGATCCGGAGCACCTTTCCGCGCAGGTCGTTGGTGTTCGCGGCGGTGCGCTGGGAATCGTAGTCCGACCGGCCGGAGCGCTCGTCCAGCGGGCTGTAGCCACCGGACTCGAAGGGGTTGGTGTTGTCCCCGGTGGCCAGGTACAGGTTGCCGGCCGAGTCGAAGACCATCGTCCCGCCCATGTGGCAGCAGGTGTTGCGCTGCGTGGGCACCTCCAGGACGACCCGCTCGCTCGACGGGGCGATCGTGTCCCCGGTGACGGTGAACCGGGACAGGTGGTTGCGGGAGCCGCCCGCGCTCGGGGCGTAGTAGAGCCAGACCCACCCGTTGCTGGCGAAGTCGGGGTCGAGTCGGATGCCCAGCAGGCCGTCCTCGTTGCCGGCGAAGACGCTCAGCCGCAGCGCGGTGACCGTCTGGCCGGTGTCCGGCTTGATGATCTGCACCCGACCGTCGCGTTCGATGTAGAAGACCCGGCCGTCGGGGGCGATGTCCAGCTCCATCGGGTTGCTGGTGTTGCTGTCCAGCGTCACCTTCTCGAAGTTGGCGGCCCGGCCGGCGCCGCAGTCGGCGTGCACCGCCCCGGCCGCGGTCTGGATACCACCGAGCAGGTGTTGCCGGAACTCGGCGTTGGTGAAGGACTCCTGGGTGTGCCCGCCACCGGTGTACCAGGACCGGCCGCCGTCGAAGTTCTGGCACCAGGCGATCGGGTGGTCGTGCCCCATCGCCCCGCTGCCCGGGCTGTAGCTGCGCTCGTCGAGCGAGGCCAGCACCTGCACCTGACGGGCGCGGGGGTTGGTACGGAAGTTGTACCACTCGTCGTATCGGGACCACCGGTCCGGCAGGTGCCGGGTCGACTCGTGGGTGGTGTCCTCGACCTTCACCGTGGCCGTCTGGTTGGCCGGGTGGTTGTTGAAGTAGGCGCCGACCAGTTGGCCGTACCAGGCCCAGTCGTACTCGGTGTCGGATGCGGCGTGCACGCCGACGTATCCGCCACCCGCGCGGATGTAGCGCTCGAAGGCCGCCTGCTGGCTGGCGTTGAGGACGTCACCGGTGGTCGACAACCAGATGACCGCCTGAAACCTGGCGAGGTTGGTGTCGGTGAAGGCGGCGCCGTCCTCGGTGGTGGTGACGGTGAACCCGTTCGCCGTGCCGAGTTGCTGGATCGCGCTGATGCCGGCCGGGATGGAGTCGTGGCGGAATCCGGCGGTCTTGGAGAAGACCAGGACGGAGTACGGCTCCGCCTCCGCCGCGGCGACCGGATCGGTGGGGCGGGCGGCCTGGGCGGCGGCGGTGCCGGCGATCGGGGCCGGTGCGGCGGCCAGGATGAGTACAAGGGCGAGTAGCGCCACGGTCAATGCGGCGAGCGGGGCTCGCCGCCGACTGGGTCGGGGCACGAAGATCTCCTCTGTCCGTGGGACGGTTCGGAGTGGCGGCGGTGGTCACTCCGCGTCGGTCCGAGCGCCCATACCTGACGAGCGAGGTCTGGGTGGCGACAAGCCGATCCGATCACTTAATTTGCGTTAGTGAATCTAGGTTCGAGCAAGGTGAAACCTTGTAACGTTTTGGTAACGAGCAATCTTGTATTGGTGTGAGTCGCTACATATCGGTGTCTTCTTCTGGTCGCCGTGCTGCTGCGAGTCGGCATGACCGGGCAGCCCGCGCCCCCTGCCGGCGGCGCAGGACGGGCTTGGCGGAGCCGGCGAAACGACGTACGGTGACACCCAACGAACCCACGGGAGCCCGGTGTACCGGGCTGAGAGGGGGGCTGTGAGCCCCCGACCGTCGAACCTGATCCGGGTAATGCCGGCGCAGGGAGGAGTGTTGCCGTGCCGTCCCTGGGGCGACTGCATCTGATCACCGACACCCGACCCGGGCGGGATCCGCTCGCCGTGCTCCGGGCCGTGCTCCCGGCGGCCCACAAGCAACTGGTGGTGCAGGTCCGCGTCGAGGACAGCGCCACCGACCGGCAGGCGTACGAGCTGACCCGGCAGGTGTTGGCCCTGGTCACGCCGTACGGGGTGCCCTGCCTGGTCAACGACCGACTGCACGTGGCCTTGGCCACCGGCGCCGCCGGTGGTCACGTAGGTACCGACGACCTGCCCGTGGCGGCGGCCCGGGAGGTGCTCGGCCCGACGGCGGTGCTGGGCGCCACCGCGCGGGAACCGGCAACCGCGCTCGCCGCGGTCACCGCCGGAGCTAGCTACCTGGGCGTGGGACCGTGCCGCGCCACCGCCACCAAGGACGGGCTGCCACCGCCGATCGGCGCGGCCGGTGTTCGGGCGGTGGCCGAGTCGGTCGAGGTACCGGTGATCGCCATCGGTGGGGTGACGGCGGCGGACGTGCCCGAGTTGCGGGCCGCTGGCGCGTACGGGGTGGCGGTGGTCGGTGCGCTCTCCGGCGCCACCGATCCCGCCCGCGTCGCCGCCGAGCTGGTTCGGACGCTGACATGTTGACCGGGTGCCCCGCCACCGGCGATGTGGCGCCGCAGCACCGGCCCGACGTGGCAGTCGTGGGGGGCGGGCCGATCGGGTGGGCGGTCGCCTGGCGGTGCGCGGCGCGCGGATTGCGGGTGGTCGTGCACGATCCGGCGCCCGGGTCGGGTGCCTCGCATGTGGCCGCCGGCATGCTGGCACCGGTCGCCGAGGCGTACTTCGGCGAGCGGGAGCTGACCGCCCTGCTTACCGAGTCGGCCGGCCGCTGGCCCGGGTTCGCCGCCGAACTGACCGAGGTGACCGGCACCGACATCGGCTACCGGACCGAGGGCACCCTGATGGTCGGGCTGACCGCCGACGACCTCGCCGAGGCGCGTCGGCTCTGGGCGTACCAGCAGGAATTGGGGTTGCCGGTGACGCCGCTGCGCCCGTCGCCGCTGCGCGAGCGCGAGCCGGCGCTGGCGCCCCGGGTGCGCGGCGGCGCGC
>NZ_JBXUOW010000025.1:0-76810 GCF_057196645.1 Micromonospora sp. ATLC16 | reverse complement strand
GCCCTGGCCGCCGCGAAGCGCGCCGGTGCCGGCGGTGGCGGCGGCAACCTCGCCGCTTCCCTGCGTGGCACCGACCGCGCCGCCGACAAGACGCACGCCGCCGCCCGTGCCGCGGCGGCGAAGATCAGCGATCGAAAGCTCCGGAAGGCGCTGCTCACCCAGATCGAAGCGGCACAGCGACGGTACGACTCGGCGGCCCGGGCCGCCGACCAGGCGGTACGGGAGGTACAACGCGGCGTCCGGAGCCTGAACTCCGCCGTCGGCGCGCTCGCCACCGCCCAGCGACTTCAGGCCCAGCAGGCGTACGACCTGGCCAAGACGACCGTCGACGCGTTGACCCTGCGTGCGCCGATCGCCGGGGTCGTGCAGCCGGGCGGAGTGAGCACCGGCGGTGGCTCGGCGGGGGCGCTCGCCGGGCTGCTGGAGTCGGGCGGGATGCCAGCGGGGATCGACCCAGGGGCTCTCGGCGCCCCGGCCGGCCCGCCGCCCGGGGTGGACACCGCGGTTCCGGTGGGTGGTCGGGTCAGCGCCGGCACCCCGGTGCTGACCGTGGTGGACACCCGCGACCTGGGCCTGCTCGCCGAGGTCGACGAGACGGACGTGCTGCTGGTCCGGCCCGGACTCACCGGCACCGTCGAACTGGACGCCGTCACCGGCGCCACCTACGAGGCCACGGTCCGCTCGATCGACATATTGCCCACCACGTCGGCGCGGGGCGGGGTGAGCTACCGGGTCCGACTCGCCCTGGGCGCCGGCCGCTACGGCGAGGCCGAGCCGGCACCCACCCCGCGCCCGGGCATGAACGCGGTGCTGCGGCTGCGGGTCCGGGAGGAGGCGGACGCGGTGACCGTGCCCGCGTCGGCGCTCTTCTCGGTCGACGGTCGGGACACCGTCTGGCTGGTCCGCGACGGCCGCGTCGACCGGGCGGTGGTAACCGTTGGCGTGCAGGGCCAGGACCTGGTGCAGATCGTCAACGGGGTGCAGGCCGGAGACCGGATCGTGGTCCGGGGTACCGACCAGATCCGCGAGGGCCAGGAGGTCGGGTGAGCCGGGCGCCGGCGATCGAGGCGTTCGACGTTTCCCGGACGTACGAGTTGGACGGGGTCTCCGTGCCCGCCCTGCGGGGTGTGTCGCTGACCGTCGCGGCTGGGGACTACGTCGCGTTGATCGGGCCCTCCGGGTCCGGGAAGTCCACGCTTATGCATCTGCTCGGCGGTCTGGACCAGCCCAGCGGCGGCCGGCTGGTCATCGGTGGCCGGGAGGTGGGCACCCTCTCCGCCCCGGAGCTGGCCCGGCTGCGCAACGAGACCATCGGCTTCGTGTTCCAGGCGTTCCACCTGCTGCCGCGTACCTCGGCCGTGGACAACGTGGCGTTGCCACTGGTGTACCGGGGCGTGGGCGCGCGCCAGCGGCGTGAGCGCGCCGCCGCGATGCTGGGCCGGGTCGGCCTGGGGCACCGGTTGCACCACCGGCCCAACCAGCTCTCCGGTGGTGAACAGCAGCGGGTCGCCATCGCCCGGGCGCTGGTCACGGACCCGACGGTGCTGCTGGCCGACGAGCCGACCGGCAACCTGGACAGCAGCACCGGCGCCGCCGTGCTGGAACTGCTGGAACGGCTCAACGTCGAGTCCGGGGTGGCGCTGGTGATGGTCACCCACGACGCGGAGGTGGCGGCCCGGGCCCAGCGACGTGTCGCGATGCGGGACGGGGTGGTCGTCGCCGACAGCGCGGCCACCTCGGGCGGCGGCGGGGCCGGCGCGTGAGGGTGGCCGAGGCGTGGCGGGTGGCGTGGGACGCGCTGCGTGCGAACCGGCTGCGCAGCGCCCTCACCATGCTCGGGGTGATCATCGGGGTGGCCTCCGTGGTGCTGCTGGTGGCCATCGGTACCGGCACCAAGCAGCGGGTGGAACAGCAGGTGGAGGGGCTCGGCTCCAACCTGCTGCTGGTCGTGCCGGGACGGCTGGACGTGGGCAGCGCGCCGGCGCTCTCCCCGCTCACCCTCCAGGACGTGGACGCCGTCGGCCGGGTGGTCGGTGATCCGAGCCGGGTGGCCGTGACGGTTGCCTCCGGTGCGACCGTGCGGGCCGGCAACCGGGAGGACTTCACCACCGTCCAGGGGGTGCTGGAGACGACTCCCACCGTCTTCGCCCGGGAACTGGGGCGGGGGCGCTACCTGACCGGATCCGACGTGGACACCGGCCGGCGGGTCGCGGTGCTCGGCGACTCGGTGGCCCGGTCCCTCTTCCCGGACCGGGAGGCGGTCGGCCAGCAGATCAACGTGGCCGGCGTCCGCTTCCGGGTGATCGGCGTCTTCGTCCCGCTCGGGCAGAGCCTCGGCGTCGACCGGGACGACGAGGTGCACGTACCGGTGACGGCGGCGCAACGCCTCTACGGCACCCAGCGGGTCGACGCCATCGCGGTGAAGGCGCCGGACCGGGAACGGATCGACGAACTGGGCGAGCGGATCGTGGCCGAGCTGAACGGTCGGCATCCAGGTACCGAGTTCAGTGCGGTCACCCAGGAGCAGATCCTCGGTGTGCTGGGCGACATCCTCGGCATCCTGACCGGCGTACTGGCCGCCATCGCGGGTATCTCGCTGCTGGTCGGCGGGGTCGGTGTCTCCAACATCATGCTGGTCTCGGTCCGTGAGCGGACCCGGGAGATCGGACTGCGCAAGGCGGTCGGCGCCCGTCCCCGGGACATCGGCGTCCAGTTCCTGCTGGAGGCGGTACTGCTGACCACTGTCGGTGGACTCACCGGGATCTCCCTCGGGGTGGGCGGCGCGCTGCTGGTGGCCGCCCTCTCACCCATCCCGGCGGCGGTGACCTGGTGGTCGCTGGCCCTGGCGTTCGGCGTCTCGGCAGCGGTCGGCATCGTCTTCGGGGTGGTGCCCGCCCAGCGGGCCGGTCGGCTCGACCCGGTGGTGGCCCTGCGCACCGAGTGACATCCCCGATACTCGCGGCCGATGTTGATCGTTGCCGAAAGTCTGGGTACGGCACCCGACCAGGGGTTTTTCGTGGCCAGGCCGGGCCGATCCATGATCAGTTGCAGGAAGGGATCGCGCCGGTCACAGCCGTCCCGCTACCGTACTGGTAACACGCGCGTCGCCGGCCGCGCGGGAGGACCCGTGTGGCGGCCCGCGCCGGGCATGGGATGGGTCGGGTGAGCCATGGCCGGGTCGCAGTCCGACGGTCGGCTGTCGGAGGTCAAGTTCCTGACCGTCGCGGAGGTGGCGACGGTCATGCGGGTGTCGAAGATGACGGTCTACCGCCTGGTGCACAGCGGTGAGTTGACCGCCGTACGGGTGGGCAGGTCTTTCCGGGTGCCGGAGCATGCGGTGCACGAGTACCTGCGCGGCGCCTTCCAGGAGACCGCCTGACCCTGGTGCCGCCGGGTCACGCGGGCCCGGCGGAACGGGCATCGAGCGGGGGCGCGTTGGTCCTGCTGACGCAGTCCCGCTACGCTGGACTCTGATCGTGACCGCTGGTGCGCTCCGCCGCCCATCCCGCCGGTCCGATCTCTGTCCGCAAGCGGTCGCTGACGCCACGGGTTCGTGGTGTCCTCCCGGTCGCGCCGCACGTTGCATCGAAAGGCTGTCGTATGGGCTCGGTGGTCAAGAAGCGCCGCAAGCGCATGGCTAAGAAGAAGCACCGCAAGCTGCTGCGCAAGACCCGCGTCCAGCGTCGCCGTCTCGGCAAGTGACCGATGCCGGGCCTGGTCCCGGCGTCCGTCCCTCGCCAACTGTCGACCCTCGGAGGCTCAGGTGATCAGGCCGTGGCTGCCCCGGCTCGGTCCCACCTGTCGGGGTAGGTGCCAGACATGACCCCCGGTGGCTCCCAGAGCCCTCCGGGGGTCGTCGTCGTGACCGGGGTCAGCCGCTATCTGGGCGCGCACGTCGCCGCCCGGCTCGCCGCTGATCCGCGGATCGACCGGGTCATCGGCATCGACCTGCCGGAGCCGGAGCCGGGGCCTGACATCGACGTACTGCTCGACCGGGTGGAGCGGATCCGGGTCGACGCCGGCTCGGTGGGTGGCCTCCTCGTCGACCTCGACGTGGACACCGTGGTGCATCTGGCTCTGGTCAGCTCCCCGGATCCGCAGCACGGCGGCCGGGCGGCGATGAAGGAGCAGAACGTCATCGGCACCATGCAGCTGCTCGCCGCGTGTCAGCGGGCACCACGGTTGCGCAAGATCGTGGTGCGCTCCTCCACGGCGGCGTACGGTGCCTCGTTCCGTGATCCGGCCGTCTTCACCGAGGAGACCGAGCCGCGCGAGGTGCCGCGGGGCGGCTTCGGTCGCGACATCCTCGACATCGAGGGGTACGTCCGAGGCTTCCGTCGTCGGCGCGGTGACGTCACCGCCACCGTGCTGCGCTTCGCGCCGTTCATCGGTTCGACGGCGGACACCACGCTCACCCGCTACTTCGCGCAACCGGTGATGCCCACCATCCTCGGTCGGGACGCCCGACTGCAGTTCCTGCACTTCGACGACGCGCTGGAGGTGCTGCACCGGTCGGTGGTCGAAGACCATCCCGGCACCTTCAACGTCGCGGGGCCGGGGGTGCTCGCGTTGTCGCAGGCGATCCGCCGAGCCGGGCGGGTCGCAGTGCCGGTGCTGGAGCCGAGCCTGTCCGGCGCCGTCGCGCTCGCCAGGGTGATGGGTTTCGGCCGCTACGGCCTCGACCAGGTCGACCTCTTCGTGCACGGCCGCGTGGTGGACATCTCCCGGCTGGAACGGGAGTTCGCCTTCACGCCCCGCTCGACCGCCGCCGCCTTCGACGACTTCATCCGGGCGCACCACGGGCGTGCCGTGGTGACCCGGGAACAGTTGGCCGCCGCCGAGCAGTTGGTGCTGGATCACATCCGGCAGGTGCGCGCCGCCGTCCGGGAGCGGTCGTGACCGAGCCCGAGGAGCGCCATGACGAGGGGCGCCGAGACGACCGGTACGCCGTGCCGGCGCCGGCGACCCCCGACGCGAATCCGGCACGGCGCAACGGACACCGTCCGGCGGTACCGGACCAGGCGGACGACGTCTGGGACCGCCGGGTCGCCACCGGCCTGGCCTTCCTGCGGCGACGGCTGGCCGGCGACTACGAGGTGGACGAGTTCGGCTTCGACCGGGATCTGACGTCGGCGGTCTTCCACCCGCTGCTGCGCCGGCTCTACCGCGACTGGTTCCGCACCGAGGTCACCGGCCTGGAGCACGTGCCCACCGGCGGGGCGGGACTCATCGTCGGCAACCACTCCGGCACCGTGGCCATGGACGCGTTGATGCTCTCCACCGCGCTGCATCACGAGCATCCCGAGCACCGCCATCTGCGGCTGCTCGGTGCGGACCTGGTCTTCCGGATGCCGGTGGTCTCCGAGATCGCCCGCAAGACCGGCGGCACGGTGGCCTGCAACCCGGACGCCGAGCGGCTCATGCGCCACGGCGAACTGGTCGGCGTCTTCCCGGAGGGTTTCAAGGGCATCGGCAAGCTGTACGCGGAACGCTACAAGCTGCAACGCTTCGGGCGGGGTGGCTTCGTCTCGGCGGCGCTGCGCACCGGCACCCCGATCATCCCGGTGGCGATCGTCGGCGGCGAGGAGATCTACCCGATGCTCGCCGACATCAAGCCACTGGCCCGGCTGCTCAAGCTGCCGTATTTTCCCGTGACACCCACCTTCCCCTGGCTCGGGCCGCTGGGCATGGTGCCGTTGCCGAGCAAGTGGCTGATCGAGTTCTGCCCGCCGATCCCGACGGAGCACCTGATGGATACGGCGGACGACCCGCTGGTCGTGTTCAACCTTGCCGACCAGGTACGGGAGACCATTCAGCAGACCGTGCACCAACTGCTGAGGCGTCGACCCGATCCGTTCGGTCCCTGACCGATCACCAGCGTGACCCGGGGGCCGTGCTGATTCTCCCGGCAGGCTCGCAGTGCCGCCCGGTCAGGAGCAGACGGCGGGGATCGGGCCGAGCGTGTCGCTGGTGACGGTGAGCGCCTGGGAGCAGGCGATGGCGGCGCGCATGGCGTCGGCCCGCTCGGCGACCGACTCGAGCAGCGCCAACGATTCGCTGGTGCGCACCCGGTCGATCCGGGAACCCCGGCCCTCCAGCGCGTTCAGCGAACGCCGCTGGTCGGTGAGGAAGGCGTCGACCGCGGCCAGCGCCGCCGGGTCCGAGCGCTGGGCGGCCGCTCCGGCGAGCAGGCGTACGCCCTGTCGGGTGTCCGCGTCCATGTCGTCCAAGACGGCGCTGTAGCCGCTCGGGTTGCCCCGCAACGTGGCCGCCTCGGCCAGTCGGGTACGGGCGAAGTCGAGGAAGAGTTGACCCCGGCTGATCTCGGAACTGGTGAGTGCGAGTTGCGCCCGTTCGGTGCCTCGCTTCATCCCGTACAGCGGGTCACCGGGCACCGCGTTCTCGCTGGCCGCCGAGATGCCGGAAACGGCCACCGCACCGGCGGCGATGCCGATCAGGATCGCACCGCGGGCGCGGGCCCGACGGGCGGTCACCGCGGGCAGTAGCGCTCCACGACTGGAAGCCGACCTCTCGGCGGGCCGGACGGGGGCAGGCGCACCGATGCCCTCGCGAGCAGCGGTGGCCAGCAACATCGCCCGCAGTCCGGTGCGGAATTCCGGGTCGGCCTCGGCCGCCGACGGATTGGCACCGAGGCGACGACCGAGCGTCACGAGCGGCACCAGCCGGTCGTCGTCCCTGGATCGCACGTGATGACGTCGGCCGCCGTTGGCTTCGTCGAGAAGCTGCGCGAAGCGCTCGGCGCGCCGACGGGAGAAGAGGGCGTTGTCCACCGTGGCACCTCCTCTCGCTGGTCACGGCCGGTCGGCCGCGTTCACCGCCAGCGACCGATGATCCCGTGACTGCACGGCAGAGGCCGTCGTCGGCTCCGTCGCAGATCATCCGAGGACCCCGTGGGTTCCCGACCTGTCACCGGTCGCACCCGGAGAAACGCGCCGCGCCGGGGGCGGGTTACGGCCCGGTCGGTGCCGAAATTACGCAAAGTGATCGCTGTCAGATCGCGGAGGCTCGGGAGCCGGTCGGGCTGGACGGCCGGCGTCGCGGTGCGGGCGGGTCACGGCTGGAAGCCGTCCGGAAGCAGCCGGGCCAGGGCCCGGACCGCCCGGTACTGCAACGCCTTGATCGCGCCCTCGTTCTTGCCCATCGCCCGGGCGGTCTCGGCGACCGAGAAGCCCTGGAGAAAGCGGAGCACGATGCACTCCTGCTGCTCGGGGTTGAGGCGTTTCACCGCACTCAACAGGGCGACGTTCGTGATGTGCTCCACCACCGCCGCCTCCGGGCTGCCCTCGGGACCACGATCCTCCCGATCGGCGTCGAGGACATCGCCGGTGGTCACCTCCAGCCGGTACCGGCCGGACTTGAAGTGGTCGGCGACCAGGTTGCGCGCGATGGTGACCAGCCAGGCTCCGAGGTCGCGCCCCTGCCAGGTGAAGCTGCCGATCCGCTTGAGGGCGCGCAGGAAGGTGTCCGAGGTGAGGTCCTCGGCGAGTTGTCGGTTGCCGACCCGGAAGTAGACGAAGCGGAACACCGTGTCCACGTAGCGGTCGTAGATCAGCCCGAACGCCTCGGCCTCACCGGCCTGGGCGCGTTCGACGAGGGTCCACACCTCGGTCGCCGGATCGGAGGGATCGGGGCGGCTCGGGTAACCGGTCGAGGTGCCGGTCGTCTCGGTTACCGCCGGAAGGACCGCCGTCTCGGTGGTGGACACCTCGGTAACCGGGGCATCCCCGCTGCGCCGGGCCTGGGCCGGCATCGTCGGGCGGTTCGGGGAGGCGACCCGCCCGCCGGCGGGCTTGGCGTTCCCCCCGGGCGCGGGTGGTCGATGCGGCGGCTCGTTCTGATGTGGCCGGCTGCCCACCCGATGCGCGGTGCCGTCGCCTCGAACGGCGAGGTTGGCCGACGCGTCCGGCGCGCTGTGCCCGCCGCCGCGTTCGTTGATCGGAGTGCGGGCAGCCGGACCGGTCAGGCCGACCGGACGCTCGGCGAAGCCGAAGGTGGTCATCGCGCCGCCTCCGTTCCGCCCGGGGCCGGCGGGCTGGCGACGACCGGTCGGCCGGTCGTCGCCCCGTCGGGCAGGTTGGCTCCGGGGTGTGCCGGCGGGCGGCAGATCCCCTTGAGGTGCTGGTCCAATGCGCTCAACGGCACGGGGGCCTCCTCGGGCTGAGGGGTGTCGACTCACGGCAAATGGGGTGAGCCGACCCGAGTGATGATAGGGCCAACGTCACCCGCGCGTGGCAAGTCCGTTACACAGAGCCGAAGTATTTCCCGACGTGTCGCCGACCTGGCGGACCGGTTGTCCGTCGGGTGTGGTTGACAACCGGCGGCCCGGCTGATCCGCAGTGGAGCCGTTGTTCGTGCTGGTGAGGGGCTGGATCGCCGGTCGGCTTTCCGGGCCGGTGGAGGCTGGTGCCGGGGCCGGAGCGGGACGCCTGCGACGCGTTGCCGTCGCGGCCGTGCCGCACCGTCGGTGACGTGGTCCGGTTCCGTACGCGGGACTCACCGGACCGCCGCGGTCACCGATCCGGGTCAACTCGTGGTCCGCGACGCGAATCTGTTCTTCGGATACTGGCCGGACGGCGCGGAGGCTTCGACGTGTACCCGCACGAGGTGGAGCTGGTGTTGTCGGCCCATCCGGCGGTGGCGGAGTCCGCCGTAGTGGGTGTGCCGCACCCGAGGACCGGAAAGACTGTCCGGGCGTACGTGGTGCCGGTGCCGCAGGCCACGGTGGCCGGTACCGAGCTGATCCCCACCGCACGCGTAATCTGGCCAGATTCAAGTGCCCAGACCCTGCTCGGTACGACGGAGGAGACCGATGCGTGAACCCCGCCTGACGCTGATCACCCGCCCCGGCTGTCACCTCTGCGAGGACGCCAAGGCGGCGCTCGACCGGGTGGTCGCGGTCACCGGCGACCGGTGGACCGAACGGGACGTCAGCGGCGACGTGGAGCTGGAACGTGAGTACGGCGACCGGCTGCCGGTGGTGCTGCTCGATGGTAGGGAGCACGGCTACTGGCGGGTCGAGGAGGAACGGCTGCTGCGCGACCTGACCACACCGCAGCTCTGAGCGGATCAACGGCTGCCGACCGAGGTGACACCTACTGCCGGTCGCTCTCGACGAGACAGCTCCCTACACCCCGCTCAGCGAGGCAGCTTGTCTCGGAGGTCTTCGACGCGGCGATCGAGCCGGTTGACCGCGTCCTCGTTGTTGAGGAAGGTGGTGATTCCGGCAGCGAACGCGAGGGCTACCAGCACCGCCAGGACGCTGAGGATGAGGCCGCCGATCGCGAGCCCGCGGCCAGTGATAGCGGGTTGTCGGGACATGCGCATGCCGATGACGGCGAGGATGATGCCCACGATCCCGAGTAGAAGTCCGACCGGTGACAAGATCACGGTGAGGACGCTGATCAGGGCGGCGACTCCGAACACGAGCGCGAATGTGGCTGCCGCGCTGGTCTTGGCAGCCGGTTCGGAACCGCTGGTCGGCTGAGGAATGGGGTGGATTGGTCGGTTCGCATCCGCCGGTGGGTTTGACGTCGCCATGGCTACCTCATTTCTGCGCATTGGTCGCAGTTCGGTCGTGATTGCCCGATCTGTCGTCGGTTATGCCCGCCGGGCACCCTCGCCTCGACCGCCCGGGGCTGCGGCCTCGGCCTGGCACGAGGCCGCAGTGCATGGCGTGGACGTGCTCGGGTACGCGGTGGGTTGACACGCGAGAGGAAGGACGACCGATGCGACTCACTGATCAGCAGGTGCGTTCGCTGTATGGCCAGGACGTCCAGGACCAGTCGGGTGCCAAGATCGGTAAGGTCGGCCAGGTATGGGCCGACGCCGACGGGTATCCGATGTGGGTCAGCGTGAAGACCGGCGTTATGGGTCATCACGAGTCGATGGTTCCGCTGGGTGACGCGCGGATGCAGGACGGGCGGTTGGCGGTCGCCTACGACATGGGGACGGTGAAGAGCGCTCCCACCGTGCAGCCAGATACCGACCGGCCGCTGAACGCCGAACAGACCGCGCAGTTGTTCGCGCACTACCGGATTCAGCAGCAGGCTCCGCAGCGCGCTGGCGATGTGATTCGCTCGGAGGAGCGGCTGCGCGTCGGCACGCAGAGCCAGCCGGCGGGCAAGGCGGTTCTGCGCAAGTACGTGGTGACCGAGGACGTGCACACCACGGTGCCGGTCGAGCACGACGAGGCCTATGTGCAGCGCGAGCCGATCACCGCGGCGAATGCAGGCAACGCCCGCGCCGACATCGGCGAGAGCGAGCAGGAGATGATCCTGCGTGCCGAGCGGCCGGTGGTGGGCAAGGAGCAGGTGCCCGTCGAGCGTGTCCGTCTGGCCAAGGACGAGGTGGTCGAGGACCAGCCGGTCGATGAGCGGGTCCGGCATGAAGAGGTCGAGGCGAACATCCCGGAGCCCAGCCGCCGACGGCGGTAACGAGCTCCAGGCCGGCAGCCGCGACACGCGTTGCCGTGCTCGAAGTTCGCTGGGGGCGGGCGGGTCGCGAGGACCCGTCCGCGCGTCCTTCCTTGCTTACGTTATCGGGACCGGCGGCGTCGGTAGGCAACGGCCGCAAGAGCGGCGGTCGCGCCGGTAGCGGCGAGCACCGGTACGGGTTTCGCCCGTATGGAGGTGCCGACCTTGGTGGCTAAGGTGCGGGCCGAGGTGACTAGAGTCGATTCGGCCTTGCCGGTGGTCTGCGCACCGGCCTTCACCGTGCTGCTGGCCTGTTGGGCTTTCTGCGCGGCTGGCTTGGCAAGCCGAGAGGTCTTCTGGCTCAGCGTACGGGTCAGCTGCGTGGCTGCGGCCTTCGCCGACTGGCCGGCCTGGGTGACCCGCTGGCGGAGACCGCCGACGGCAGTGGTGGCCTTGGTGCGCGCACGGGTCTTGACGTCGGTCTTGGCTGCCAGGGCGGCTACGGTCTCGCCGAGTTCAGCGCGGGTCTGTTGGATGTCGTGTCGAGTCTGGTCCGGGTTGCTGCCTGCGGCTGGCGTGCTCATGGCTGCCTCCGGGTCGATGCGCCGCGTATTGTCTCGGCGTCGGCTCGCACACTGTCCCTGGTCGCTGTGGGAGTGACGGGCATGGCCTTCTGGACCTGCTTTTTGCCGCGTTGCGCCGCGATCGCGGCGGCGATGGCGAGGATCACCGTGACGATCAGGGCGGCCACGGCGTCGGGCATGATCGCGGCCAGGGCCAGCACGATTGTGGCCACGGCGGTCAGGCCGGCGAAGAGCCCGAGCATCGCACCGCCCCCGAGCAGTCCGGCCCCGACCCCGGCCCGTTTGCCCTTGGCGGTCATCTCCGCCCGCGCCATCGTCAACTCGTCGCGCACCAACCGGGTGATTTGTTCGGTGGCCCGCTGCACCAACTCGGCGACCGGTGTGTCAGCAGACGCCGAACCGCGGTCGCCGGTAGAACGTTCCGCCATCAGTACTCTCATCTCTGTCACACGCCGCAGTGGTCTGAGGCGCTGCGCGGGTCAGCCGTGCTGCGCTGCCGGTGCGCCCGCAGGCTCCTGAGACGGGGCGTCGAGACGGCCGCCCAGAGACGGACTGACGCTCTCGTCGAGCCATGCAGCGACGTCACCCTCCGAGATGCCCTCGTCCGGCCGACGACGTCGCAGCGCGAGCGTGCCCGCCGCTCCGGTCAGCGCCCCTGCGGCGAAGGCAACAATGAGGGCTTGCCGCGGGGGGAGCCCTTTCTTGCGTGCCATGACTACTCCCTGAATCCAACGTGGCTGCATAGTGCTGATTATCGGACTCGACCGACGATCCCGCGCACCTAATCGGCGCACTTACATGAAGGTGAGCGCCACCTGCGTATCGCCCGCTGTGAGCCGCGCATTTCCTCCTACGCAGCCGCGGCGGTGAGGGAAACTGGGACCACCAGCGGCGGTTTGCTTGTTCGGTGTCCTTCGGACCACGCACGGATCGCGCGCCTGCCTTTCACGGCAGGGCCGACCAGTTGATCGACGTGGCTTACGCAAGGGGTGGCGACGGTGAGTGATACAGACCTTGGTGTCCAACGTGAGCGGGGCAGTGAGTACGCCGACCTGTCGCGCATGGTCCGAGGCGCGGGCCTGCTCGACCGACGGCCCGGCTACTACGCCATACGGGCGACGACGGTGCTGGGTTGCCTCGGCGTGGTAGGCGTGGTGTTCGTCCGGCTCGGATCGTCGTGGTGGCAGACGGCTACCGCGGCCGTTGTCGCGGTGCTGTTCGCGCAACTGGCGTTCCTTGGCCACGACGCCGGGCACCGGCAGATCTTCCGCTCCCGCCGCGCGAACGACGTCATCGGACTCATCTGCGGCAACCTGCTTACCGGAATCAGCTACGGCTGGTGGGTCGACAAGCACAACCGCCACCACGCCCACCCCAACACCGAAGGCCACGACCCCGACATCGTGGTGGCCCCGCTGTCCTTCACCCCGCGCCAGGCCGCGACGCTGCGCGGCCTGCGGGCGCTGTTCGTCCGCCACCAGGCAGCACTGTTCTTCCCCCTGCTCATGCTGGAGGGCCTACACCTGCACGTCAACAGCGTCCGGGCAGTTGTCGGTCGCGGCAGGCTCCGACACCGACCCGCCGAGGCAGGTCTACTCGGCCTGCACCTCACCGCCTACCTCACGGCCGTGTTCCTAATCCTGAGCGTTCCGCAGGCAATCGCGTTCATCCTGGTCAATCAAGCCCTCTTCGGCCTCTACCTGGGCAGCTCCTTCGCCCCCAACCACAAGGGCATGCCCATCCTCACCGAGGCCGACAACCTCGACTACCTACGCCGACAGGTCCTCACGTCCCGCAACGTCCGCGGCGGCCGGCTGCTCGACACACTCCTCGGCGGGCTCAACTACCAGATCGAGCACCACCTCTTCCCCAGCATGCCCCGACCCAACCTGCGTCACGCCCAGCCACTCATCCGCCAATTCTGTAGCGACCACGACATCGCCTACCACGAAACACCTTTGATCCAGTCCTGGGCACAAGCGCTGGCCCACCTCCGGGCAATCGGCACCGGACGAACCAGCGACTGAGACGGACTCCGCAGAACCCGCACCGCCGCTGAGACCTGGCGCCCTCCTGCCGCCGGATAGGGTGCGGCGATGACCTCTGCGAGCCCTCATCTGGTGTGGGACTGGAACGGCACCCTGCTCAACGATCTCAGCCTCGTGGTGGCCTGCACCAACGCGGTGTTCGCCAGCGAGGGCGGGCCGAGCGTCACCCCCGACGAACACCGGGTCCGGTTTCGCCGGCCGATCGCCGACTACTACGCGGAGGTGCTCGGTCGCGCGGTGGACGACGACGCCTTCAGCCGGCTGGACAAGATCTTCCACGATGCGTACCGGGTGGGTCTGAACACCTGTGAGCTGGCGCACGAAGCCGTGGAGGCGATGGCGGCCTGGCCGGGCAGCCAGTCCCTGTTGTCGATGTGGTTCCACGACGAGTTGGTACCCACCGTCGAGACGTACGGTCTGACCGGCCGGTTCGCCCGGGTCGACGGGCTGCGGGCGCAGGTGGGCGGCGACCGCAAGGCTGACTCGCTGGCACGGCATCTGGACGCGTTGGGCGTCGACGGCCGGTCGGTGGTGCTGATCGGCGACTCGCTGGACGATGCCGACGCGGCCCTCTCCGTCGGTGGCCGCGCCGTCCTCTACGCCGGTGGATTCACCGACCGGGCCCGACTGCTCGCCTCCGGCCACCCGGTCGCCGACACCCTCACCGAGGCCGTGACCCTCGCCACCGATTCCACCGCCAGGACGCGCTGATCATGAAGTTGTAGCTCGCAGAATCGGCGCTTCGGGGCGATAACCTCATGATCGGTCGATCGGCCTGGGGGTCAGGGACTGCGCGTGATTGGTCAGAGAAGTCGGGATTGAGCGATAATCGCACGGGTGCCTACGGCGAGGTGATGATCGATCTTGTGGGATGGAGGGGCCGGTGAGGGCGCGGGCCGTGCCAGCAAGATCGCGATTTGTGCACGTCTTCACAAGCGCCTACTCTGTAATTCCGACGCGCCCTGCTAGCACAGCCGGCAACATCGGTCGCCAGCGGGAGTCCCGAAACGGCCGGCCGGTGGAGTTGGTCGAGGATCGCACCGCACGGAGTCTCATGAGTCAGCACCGTCACCCTGGCGCGCCCGGTCGCGCAGGTGCCGTACCGGCGCTACCGGATCTGCCGGAAGCGACGGTGGCCAGGCTCCCCGAATACCTTCGTGCCCTGCACAATCTCGCCGAAAACGGTCACGAGACGGTTTCCAGCGAGGGGTTGGCCAACGCCGCCGGAGTGAACTCGGCCAAGCTCCGCAAGGACCTTTCCCAACTCGGCTCGTACGGCACCCGGGGCGTCGGCTACGACGTCGGGCTGCTGATCGATCAGATCGAGTACGTGCTCGGGCTCACCCAGCGTCGGGCCGTCGCCCTGGTCGGGGTGGGTAACCTCGGTCACGCCCTGGCCGGCTACGACGGCTTCGCCAGCCGGGGGTTCCGGATCGCCGCCCTCCTCGACGCCGATCAGGAACGGGTCGGCGAGGAGATCAACGGACTGGTCGTGCGGCACATCGACGAGCTGCCCCGGGTCGCCGCCGAGGAATCCATCGCGATCGGTGTCATCGCCACCCCGGCCACCGCCGCGCAACGGGTGGCGGATCGTCTGGTCGCCGTCGGCGTCACGAGCATCCTGAACTTCGCACCGTGCGTACTCTCGGTCCCCGAAGGGGTCGACGTGCGCAAGGTCGACCTGGCCATTGAGTTGCAGATCCTGTCGTTCCACGAGCACCGCAAGGCATCCCTGACCGCGCTTCCCGCCGCCGGTGGGTCCGCCCTCACCGCCCTGCCCGGCGGCGGACTCGCGGTCACCGAGAGCCAGGAGGCGATCGGCACGTGAAACTCCTCGTCGTGGGCGCGTCGTACCGCACCGCACCGGTCGCCACCCTGGAACGACTCGCGGTGTCACCCAGCGGGCTCGACCGCACACTGGTGCGCCTGGTGGCGCAGCCGTACGTCAGCGAAGCCGTCCTCGTCTCCACCTGCAACCGGGTGGAGGTCTACGCGGCGGTGTCCGGCTTCCACGGCGGGCTCGGCGACATCTGTGCCGTCCTCGCCGAGCAGGCGGGATGCCAGCCGGCCGCGCTGGCCAACCACCTCTACGTGCACTTCGACTCGGCTGCTGTGGATCACGTCTTCCGGGTCGCCGTCGGCCTGGACTCGATGGTGATCGGCGAGGCGCAGATTCTCGGGCAGCTCCGGGACGCCTACCACTGGGCCAGCGCGGCCGACACCGCCGGGCGGCTGCTGCACGAGCTGATGCAGCAGGCGCTGCGGGTCGGCAAGCGGGCCCACTCGGAGACCGGCATCGACCGCGCCGGCCAGAGCGTGGTCACCGCCGCGCTGGGGCTCGCCGCCGGCCACCTCGACGACGACCTCACCGGCCGCCCCGCGCTGATCGTCGGTGCCGGGGCGATGGGCTCGCTGGGCGTGGCGACGCTGTCCCGGCTCGGTGCCGGGCCGCTGACCGTGGCGAACCGCAGCACCGACCGGGCCGTCCGGCTGGCCGAGTCGTACGGTGCCGGTGCGCGACCGATGGCCGAGTTGGCCGAGACCCTCTCCACGGTGGACATCGTGGTGGCCGCCACCGCCTCTACCGAGCCGGTCCTCACCCGCGAGGTGGTGGCTGCCGCGGCGGCCGAGCGCGACCCCGGGCGTGGCCCGCTGGTCCTGCTCGACCTCGCGGTACCGCGAGACGTCGGCCCCGACGTCGCCGAGCTGCCCGGCGTCGAGGTGATCGACATCGACCGGATGGCGGCGCTGCTCGCCGAAGGTCCGGTCGCCGCGGACGCCGCCGCCGTCGAGCGGATCGTGGCCACCGAGGTCGAGTCCTTCCTCAGCTGGCTGCGCGGTGCCGATGTCGCCCCGACCGTCGCCGCCCTGCGCGGTCGAGCCGACGAGGTGGTCACCGCCGAACTGCACCGGCTCGCGCAGCGCCGCCCCGACCTCACCGACGACCAGCGCGCCGAGGTGGCCCGTACCGTGCACCGGGTGGTCCAGCGGCTGTTGCACCAGCCGACGGTGCGGGTCCGTCAGCTCGCCGCAGAACCCGGCGGCGACCAGTACACGGCCCTGCTGCGGGAACTGTTCGATCTCCAGGTCCCGCAGACCTCGCCGGTGGACACCGTGCCCGACATCACCCCACCCACCGGAGGCGAGCGATGAACGAGGCCCCGCTGCGCCTCGGTACCCGAGGTAGCAAGCTGGCGATGGCCCAGTCGGGCCACATCGCCGAGGCACTGACGGCCCGCACCGGACGCCCCGTCGAACTGGTCGAGGTGGTCACCGCCGGTGACCGGTCCGGCGCGCCGGTGCACCGGCTCGGAGTCGGCGTCTTCGTCTCCGCGCTGCGTGACGCGCTGGTCGCCGGCACGATCGACTTCGCGGTCCACTCGTACAAGGACCTGCCCACCGCGACCGCGCCGGGGCTGCACATCGCCGCGGTGCCGCCACGACAGGATCCGCGCGACGCGCTGATCGCCCGCGACGGCCTGACGCTTGCCGAGCTTCCACCCGGCGCGGTCGTCGGCACCGGCGCGCTGCGCCGGATCGCCCAGCTGCACGCGCTGGGCATGCCGCTGTCGGTCACCCCGATCCGGGGCAACATCGACACCCGGCTGGCCCGGGTGCTCGGCCCAGAGGCCGACCTGGACGCCGTCGTCCTGGCCCGGGCGGGGCTGACCCGCATCGACCGCGCCGACGCCGTCACCGAGACGCTCGACCCGATGCTGATGCTGCCGGCCCCGGCTCAGGGGGCCCTGGCGGTGGAATGCCGGCTCGACGACACCGACCTGGTCGAGCTGCTCGCCCTGCTCGACCATGCGCCGTCCCGCGCCGCGGTCACCGCGGAGCGGGCGATGCTGGCCACCCTGGAGGCCGGATGCTCCGCTCCGGTCGCCGCCTACGCCGAACTCGCCGAAGGCGAGCACGGCGATGAGATCTACCTGCGCGGGGCGGTGATCAGCCCGGACGGCAGCCACGAGGTCCGGCTGTCCCGCACCGGTACGCCCGCCGACGCGGCGGAGATCGGTAAGGCACTCGCCGCCGAACTCCTCGACCTCGGCGCCGACTCGATCCTCGGCCCGCAAGGACACGACGGCCCGGGGACCCAGCAATTTGGGAGCACAGAATGACCCGCACCCGTAAGCCCGTAGGCCGTATCGCGTTCGTCGGGGCAGGACCCGGCGACCCGGGCCTGCTGACCCGCCGGGCGCACGACGCCTTGGTCGACGCCGACCAGGTGGTGTACGACCGGGGAGTCCCCGAGTCGCTGCTCGACGTCGTCCGGGCCGAGGCCAGCTCCGACGCGCAGTTCACCCCGGCCGAGGGCGCGCCGGGCGACGTGGCCAAGATCCTCATCTCGGCGGCCCGTTCCGGGCAGAACGCGGTGCACCTGGTGGCCGGCGACCCGTTCGGCCACGACTCGGTGGTCAAGGAGGTGCAGGCGGTGGCGCGTACCGCCGCGCACTTCGAGGTGGTTCCCGGAGTCGGCCAGGCCGAGGGGGTGGCCACCTACGCGGGCGTGCCGCTGCCCGGCGTACGCACCGCTGCCGACGTCGAGGACGTCACTGCCCTGGACTTCGACGCGCTGGCCGCAGCCGTGCGGCGTGGTTCGCTGGCGCTGGCGGTCGATGCCGGTGACCTGGCCGCGATCCGTGACGGGCTGCTCGCCGCCGGCGTGGACGGCGGCACCGACGTCGGGGTGACCGGGGACGGCACCGGTGAGACGCAGTACACCACCACGTCGACCGTGGACTCCTTCGTCGCGGCGGCACTCGGCTTCACCGGTCGGGTCGTGCTGACCGTCGGCGACGGTGTGGGCCAGCGGGACAAGCTCAGCTGGTGGGAGAACCGCCCGCTGTACGGCTGGAAGGTGCTGGTGCCGCGCACCAAGGAACAGGCCGGCGCGATGAGTGCCCGGCTGCGGGCGTACGGGGCGATTCCCTGTGAGGTGCCGACCATCGCGGTCGAGCCACCGCGTACCCCGGCCCAGATGGAGCGGGCGGTCAAGGGCCTGGTCGACGGCAGGTACGCCTGGGTGATCTTCACGTCGGTCAACGCCGTGCGGGCGGTCTGGGAGAAGTTCGCCGAGCACGGCCTGGACGCCCGGCACTTCGGCGGCGTCAAGATCGCCTGTATCGGCGACGCCACCGCCGACGCCGTCCGGGCCTTCGGCATCCAGCCGGAGCTGATCCCCTCCGGTGAGCAGTCCTCAGAGGGTCTGCTGGCCGAGTTCTCGCCGCACGACGAGGTGCTCGACCCGGTCGGCCGGGTGCTGTTGCCCCGTGCCGACATCGCCACCGAGACGCTCGCCGCCGGGCTTACCGAGCGCGGCTGGGAGGTCGACGACGTGACCGCGTACCGGACGGTGCGGGCCGCTCCGCCGCCGGCCGAGATCCGGGACGCGATCAAGTCGGGTGGGTTCGACGCGGTGCTGTTCACCTCGTCCTCCACGGTCCGGAACCTGGTCGGCATCGCCGGCAAGCCGCACACGCGTACCGTTGTCGCTGTCATCGGGCCCAAGACGGCGGAGACCGCGACGGAGTTCGGCCTGCGGGTCGACGTCCAGCCCCCGCACGCGTCGGTGCCCGATCTGGTGGAGGCGCTCGCCGGCTACGCCGTCGAGCTGCGGGAGAAGCTCGCCGCGATGCCGGCGAAGCAGCGCCGTGGTTCGAAGGTGCAGGGGCCGACCGCGCTGAGGTTCCGGTAGCCGTCGCGGCTCCGGCTGGTCGTCAGGGAGGGTTCGTGCCGTACCCAGAGATCCGGCCCCGCCGGCTGCGCCGCACTGCGGCGATGCGTCGGCTGGTCGCCGAGACCCGCGTCGACCCGGCCGAGCTGGTCGTGCCGATGTTCGTCAAGGAGGGGCTGACCGAGCCGCGCGCCATCGCCTCGCTGCCGGGGGTGCTCCAGCACTCCCGCGACTCGCTGCGCAAGGCGGCGGTGGAGGCGGTGCAGGCCGGCGTCGGCGGCATCATGCTGTTCGGCGTGCCGGCGTCGCGCGACGAGTGCGGTTCCGGCGGCATCGATCCGAACGGCATCCTGAACGTCGCGATCCGTGACGTGGTGGCCGAGGTGGGCGACGCCACCGTGGTGATGAGCGACCTCTGCCTGGACGAGTTCACCTCGCACGGGCACTGCGGGGTGCTCACCCCGACCGGTGAGGTGGACAACGACGCCACCCTCGCCGCGTACGCCGAGATGGCGGTGGCCCAGGCCGCCGCCGGGGTCGGTGTGGTCGGCCCGTCCGGGATGATGGACGGCCAGGTCGGGGTGGTACGCCGGGCACTCGACGCGGCCGGTCACACCGACGTGGCCGTGCTCGCGTACGCCGTGAAGTACGCCTCGGCCTTCTTCGGCCCCTTCCGCGACGCGGTGGAGTCGGCGCTGGAGGGGGACCGACGGGCCTACCAGCAGGATCCGGCCAACCTGCGCGAGTCGCTGCGCGAGGTCGAACTGGATGTCGCCGAGGGTGCCGACATGGTGATGGTCAAGCCGGCGCTGCCGTACCTCGACGTGGTGTCGGCGGTCCGCGCCGCCGTGGATGTCCCCGTGGCGGCCTACCAGGTTTCCGGCGAGTACGCGACCGTCGAGGCGGCCGCCGCGAACGGCTGGATCGATCGGGAGCGGGTGATGCTGGAGACGCTCACCTCGATCCGCCGCGCCGGTGCCCAGATCATCCTCACCTACTGGGCCGTCGAGGCTGCCCAACTGCTCCGCCAGCGCTACTGACCCAGCAACTCGGGTCAAAGCTGACGCCGAGTCTGGCCGTGCTGGAGTGGCTGCTGGGTGCGGCCGGGCTCTACCTCGTGGCCGTCGACCAGGAGGGCAGGGTCGTGCTGCGCTACCCCGCTCACCGGCAAGCCGACCGGGTCAGCGGGTGCTGTCGATACGGTGGACCAGCTCGGCGACGTCGATGCTGTATTCGCACCAGTCCCGGTCGGTGTGGTAACCCAACTCGGCGTTGACCTTGAGCATGGCCTCGTTGGCCTGCGCGTTCCAGGTCTGCACCTCGGTCAACTGCGGCTCGGCGGAGCGCAGCTCCAACAGCATCCGAGCCTTGATCGCACGGTCGATGCCGTAGCCCTGGTGATCCTGCACCACGATCGTGTCGTACTGGTCGGCACGGGTCGGATGCTGAGCCGGCACGACCACCTCGGTCAGGCCGGCCACCTCACCGGTCTGCTCGTGCAGCGCGAGCACGATGTACGGCTTCATGCCCCGTCGGTGCAGGCAGTCGAGACTGTCCCGGAGCCGCTGCGGATCGTACGAGCTGGGTCGTAGCTCGCCGTCCTCGATGTCGCGGATCTCGGCCTTGGCCCGCGCGTACGCCTCGATCAGCTCGTCCGGCGGGCCGCCCGGGTGGAACTGGACGCGGTAGCCCGAACCGAGCCCGGTGGACATCTCCGCCAACTCGGCCCAGTCGACGCCGGAGAGGTCGAGGACGCTGCGGGTCTCGACGTACTCCCGGCTGAAGCCGAGCGATTCGTAGAAGGCGAGGGCAGGAGTGTCGCCGACCACCTCCACCCCGATCGACTCGAAGCCCTCCTGGTAGACGCGTCGGCCCGCCCGCAGGACGAGATCACGGCCCAGTCCACTGCGCCGCACGCTCGGGTGTACCAGGACCTCGAGCACGCCGATGTTGCCGAGCAGCAGCACGTGCACCTGACCGAGGATGGCTCCCGGGGTGCCGTCGGCAGCGGGATCCTCCTCGGCGATCCAGGAGATCCGCCGTTCGCCCGGCATCACCTCGGCGAGGTACTCCCGTAGGGAACTCTCCCGCCACGGCGGATCCTGCGGGAGATCGGCCGCCAGGACCGCGTTCAGCGTGTCCAGCAGCGACGCGATCTCGGCGGACGACGCGGTCCTGGGGTCCCACTCGCGCACCATCACCCGTCTAGCTTGCCGTTAACCGCAGCCGGGGGGAAGTGTCCAGTTCTCCAACGTACGCGGACGATCACTTCACGTGCGACTGGCCTGTCCGTACCGGTTGGCGGCGTCGAAGACATCCTGGGCGTACTTTCGGACGGCGTTGTACGACAGAATCGCGTTCCACCAGTCACCCGGAATGGTGAGGTTCCGGCCGCCCTTGCACAGGTACATGCCGGCGGCGAGCGCGGCGTCATGGATGTTGTGCGGGTCCTTGCGGCCGTCGTTGTCCGCGTCGGCGCCGATCTCCGCCCAGGTGGTCGGAATGAACTGCATCGGCCCGATCGCCCGGTCGTAGGTGGTGTCGCCGTCCAACTCGCCCCGGTCGGTGTCGGCGATCCGCATCCGGTTGCCCGCACCGTCCAGCGGTAGACCGATGATCTCCGGGACAGCCCGGCCGTCCGCGCCGAGCTGGGCGTTGTTGGCCTGGCCGTGGCGGGACTCGACCAGACCGATCGCGGCCAACGTGGTCCAGCTCAGGCCGCAGGCGCGATCGGTCTCGGCGAGCACCAGCTCGGCGTAGCCGTACGCCTGCATGGCGATCGGATCGATACCGACCTTGGCGCCGGTGTCGCGGGCCCAGCCGGCCAGGGCGTCGGACGGGCGTCCACCGACCGGCGCGGCGGTGCCCGGTGGGGTTGCGCCCGGCGGAAGGGTCGCGGTGGGTGGCGGGAACTGCCCCGGTGGCGGTACCGCGCCGGACGGCGGCAGGTCGCTGGGCAGCGCGTCGGGCACGCCGGCGGTGGCGTCGACCGCCACCGGACGCTGTGCACCAAGCGTGGCCGGCACCAGCAGCGCGCCGGCCGTGGCAGTCGCGGCGATCAGGGCCAGCAGGAACACGCCAGGCAGCGTCAACCGACCACTGGGCCGGCGCGACCAGTCGCGGGTCGCCCGGGCCGCGTCACGCGGCGCCGGCAGGCGTACGGCGTGCACGAAGCGGACCCGGCGACGCCGGGCTGCCGGTGCGCCGGACTCCGGAGTGGACTCCTCGACAGTGGTCTTCGGTGTCGACTCAGGAGCCGCAGGGCCCGTCGACGTGCCTGCGGCGTTGTCGACGGCCGCTGCCGGGTCCGACCCGGCGGTGGATGATTCCGGTGCCGCGTCGTCGGCCGGCTTGGGGGCCGCGTCGTCGGCGGGCTTGGGGGCCGCGTCCTTTGCGGGCTTGCCGGAACTGAGCCAGGGTCGGCGGGGCCGGGGCAGCCTGGTCGCCGGCCCGTCCGGGCCGGCACCGGAGTCGGCGCGCGGCGTGGCCGATCGGAGGGGCCGAAGGGTGCTGCGCTCTTCGCCGTCTGCCACCCGTCGAGTATCACCCATGTCCCCGCCGACGTCAGGTCCGGTCGTAGGCTGATGTCATGCCCCGGTACGAGTTCCGTTGCCGCGCCTGTGGCGCCACCTTCGAGGTCAACCGTCCGATGGCGCGAGCCGGTGAGCCGGCGCCCTGCCCGCAGGGGCACGCCGACACGGTGAAACTGCTCTCCACGGTCGCGGTAACCGGGCGCGGCGGAGGCGGATCCAGTGCCGCGTCCGCTGCCGCCGGTGGCGGCTGCTGTGGTGGCGGCTGCGGCTGCTGACCGCGCCGGCAACGGTCGTGGATGGGTGGTACGGGTGATGCCGGCCTTGCCCGGACGCAGGGTCCGATGGCACCTTGGGTCGGAGTCTCGGCCGACCGTTCTCACGATGCGTGATGATCCGGTCTCGGGAAGTATGGTGCCGAGACCAGGGGGGAGGTTCCACGCATGCCGCCACGGATCCACCTCCCGACCGGCTGGGTGACCTTTGTTTTCACCGACATTGAGGGCTCCACCCGGCTGGCACAGCTGCTCGGGTCGGGCTATCGGCCGGTGCTGGCCGAGCATCGACGGCTGCTGCGCGGCACGATCGCGGCGACCGAGGGGGCGGAGTTGCTGACCGAGGGCGACTCGTTCTTTCTGGCCTTCGACGACGCCAGCGCGGCCCTGACCGCCTGTCTGACCGCCCAGCGGGCGCTCGGTGAACACGACTGGCCGACCCCCGAGGCGACCCCCCGGGTCCGGATGGGACTGCACACCGGTTGGGCGGAGCCACGCGACGGCGAGTACGCCAGTCCGGAGGTGCACCGGGCAGCCCGCGTCGCCGCTGCGGCGCACGGCGGGCAGATTCTCTGCTCCGGCGCCACGGCGCGGCGGGCCCGTCCACTGCCGGCCGGCGCCTGCCTACTCGACCTCGGGCTGCACCGGCTGCGTGGCTTCGACGACCGGGAACGGCTCTTCCAACTCGTCGCACCCGGTCTGGAGCGGCAGTTCCCGCGACCGCGCACCGCCGACGCGGTGGCGCACAACCTGCCGATCCAGGTCACCACGTTCGTCGGTCGGCAGACCGAACGCGCCGAGCTGAGGCGACTCGTGGCCCGGCACCGGCTGGTCACCGTGCTGGGCGCGGGTGGCACCGGCAAGACGCGGCTGGCCGTGGAGTTCGCCATCGGCCTGGTGGACGAGTACCCGGACGGCGTCTGGTTCGTCGACATCGCCGCGGTCACCGATCCCGGGCTCGTCGCCTTCGCGGTCGCCGCCGTGCTCGGGCTGCGTCCGGAGCCGGGCCGCCCGATGGTCGACACGCTTGTGGAGTACGCCGCTGCCCGCCGGATGCTGATCGTGCTCGACACCTGCGACGCCCAGCCGGCGTCCTGCGCCGAGGCGGTATCCCGGTTGCTCGCCGGTGGCGGTGGGGTGCGGGTGCTGGCGACGAGCCGGGAACGGCTGGGGCTGCCGGGCGAGGTGGTGTGGCGGATCCCGCCGCTGTCCGTCGACCCGGCGCCCGACGGCACCGAGAGCGACGCGGTGGCGCTGCTGCTGGATCGTACGGCGGCGGCCCGGGGCGGGCGGCAACCCGACCCGTCCGAGTCGGCCGACATCCGGCGGGTGGTGCGCCGTCTGGACGGGTTGCCACTCGCCATCGAATTGGCCGCGGCTCGGCTGCGGGTGCTCTCGGTCGGTCAGCTCGCCGAGCGTCTCGACGACGTGCTCGGCACGCTCGACGCCGGCCGCGCGGATCCGCTGCCACCACCGGGCGATCCGGGCAACACCGGCAATCAGCGAGACACGGTCGATCTGGCCGCGGCGGCCACCGGCGTCGACCCCTCGGCCCCGGCGACCCGGGCGGCGGCCCGTTCAGCGGTCGAACGACACCTGACCATGCAGGCCACGGTGACCTGGTCCTACCGGACCCTCGGGCCACGAGCCGCGCGACTGCTGCGCTGGCTGGCGGTCTTCGCCGGCCCGGTCGACCTGGCGACGGTGGAATGGCTGCTCGACGACGATCCCCTCGATCCGCTGTCGGTGCTGGTCGACAAGTCCATGGTGTTGGCGGAGCCGTACGCGGCGGGCTGCACCTACCGGATGCTCGACCCGATCCGGGCGTACGCGGCGCGTCGGCTCGCCGAAGCCGGCGAGGAGCGGGCGGCCCGTGACCGGCACGTGGCCTGGTCAACGCACGCCCTGGAGCGGGCGCACCTCGGCCCGGACGGGCAACCGGTGACGCTGTCGCTGTACGCGCTGGATCCACTCGCCGGTGAGCTGCGTGCCGCGCTGCGCTGGTGCGCCACAGGTGGCAGTGCCCG
Organism: Micromonospora sp. ATLC16; assembly: GCF_057196645.1. Taxonomy (NCBI): domain Bacteria; kingdom Bacillati; phylum Actinomycetota; class Actinomycetes; order Micromonosporales; family Micromonosporaceae; genus Micromonospora; species Micromonospora sp. ATLC16. The sequence continues at coordinate 52,236 of NZ_JBXUOW010000025.1, read as the reverse complement.
GGTCGGCCTGCGGCTGGCCGGCGGGCTGGACCAGTGGTGGCGTGAGCGCGGACTGGCCCGGGAAGGGCGGCTCTGGCTGTTCCGGCTCTACGGCCGCCTGGCCGAGACCGGTGAGGTGATCCCGGAGGACGAGCTGGCGGCGGCCTACCACATGCATTCGCTGCACGCCGGTGGCGACGGCGAGTTCGGCGAGGAACTGCGCTACTCGCAGCGGGCCGAGGCGGCGGCCCGCCAGGCCGGGGACGCCGGTCTGCTGGCCCGGGTGCTCGCCGGCCGTGCCGCCCCTCTTGTCGATATGGGACAGTTCGCCGAGGCGGAGCGGGTCTGCCGGGAGGTCATCGACTGGGCGCAGGACCAGGGGGTCGAGTCGGAGGCGTTGTTCGCCGTCTTCCGCCTGGCCGAGTTGCTCTGGCGGCGGGGCGCGCTGAGCGAGGCGGCGGATCTGCTCGGTGCGGCTCGTCCGGTGGAGGCGTCCCGGCCGGTCGACCGGGGGCGCCGCTCGGTGGACATGCTGCTCGGCATGGTCGCGCTGGCGCGGGGTGACCTGGTGGCCGCGCACGAGCACCTGCTGGTGGCGCTTCGCTCGCGGATGAATCACGGCTTCCACGGTCGGGCCTGCGACACCTTGAACGCGGTCGCGGTGCGTTGCGCGGTCGGTGACCAGCCGCTGACCGGTGCCCGGCTCTTCGGCGCCGCCCAGGCGACCCGGGCGGGCCTGCGGTCGACGCCGGGCATCTTCGAGGCGTACTGGACGGAGCGGCAGGCGGCGCTGCGGCGGGTGTTGGACGACGCGGCCTTCGACGAGGCGTACAGCGAGGGCGCCGAACTGGGGCTGGACGAGGCGGTCGCGTTGGCGCTCGGTGTCGAGCATCCCGACCTGGCGGCCGATTCGGGACGGTTCGCCTCGGGAGCGGGCCGCTCCGCGTCGCCCCGGCCCAGCACGATCGACCGGCACACCGAGCACGCCTGAGACCCTCGGGAGTCCGCGCGCGGTTCCCGGCGGCCCTGAGCAGCGGGACGCCCGACGCCGGTCGCTGCCGGGCGTCCGTCACTGTTCGTCAGGCGCGGGCGCGGGCGCGGCGCTCGGCGTCGGCCTTCATCCGGGCGGCCCGGTCGATGTCGGACTGCTGGACGGCGGCCACCGACCCGAAGATGGCGACGGCCTGGTAGTAGGTCCACGCCAGGCTCAGGCAGGCCGGCCGGACGATGGAGTTGTAGGTGGCGCAGGACCGCTTCAGGTCCGCGTAGAAGGCGCTGTCGAGGCGCGGCTTGTTGGCACTGAACTGGCCGACCGCCTTGTAGTTGCGGTAGCCGAAGTCGTGGCGGGCGCAGGAGAGGCTGAACTTGAACCCGAGCGGGTTGTCCGGGCTGGACGAGCAGTAGTCGGTGGACCAGTCGAAGTTGTACTCGGACCAGGGCGCGCGATTCTGCCGGGCGGAGTACCAGGCGTTGTAGCTGCTGGCGCTGGTCTGGGTCCAGTTGGACAGGACCGACAACTTCTGCTGTGGAGTGACGGCCGCCGTGGCGGGGGAGGCCACGGCGAGAGCGGTGAGCAGCGCGAGTACGCCCGAGGTGAGGATGGTGGCGAGACGTCTGGGCATGGTGGTACCTCCGCGGGGGTGGGCGGTTGAGCGAGTTGTTACCGGCGAGTCATCGGAGTTCGATCAGTCTCGATCGATGGCCCGGCCTGCCGGTGTTTCCCGCGAGAAATATTGGTGACCTGTGCCCAAACAGACGAATGTCCTGGACACCAGCGGTGTCCAGGACACTTCGTCGAGCGGACTTGCCTAGTCGAAGAAGCGGGCCAGGTGGATGGCGCTGGGACCGTCGTCCTCCGGTCCCAGCGGGGTCAGGTCGGCGAAGATCGACGCGCCGTCGCTGCCGGCGTGCAGCGGATACCAGCGCGGGGTGCCGGGTGGTCTCATCACGCAGATGCCCTTGACGGTCTGCACGTCCAGCAGCCGCACGTGGGTCGGGTCGGCCACCGCGTTCACATGCCCCCACCACGGGCTCATCACATGCAGCACGCCCCCGGGGCGGAGCACCCGGTGACACTCGTCCAACAGGGGCAGGAAGTCGATCAGGTGCTCCAGGATGTGCACCGCGAACAGCACGTCGACCGAGTCGTCGGCCAGCGGCAGGGAGCCGGAGAGATCGGCGACCGCGTCCACCCCCTGGGCGGGGAAGATGTCCAGCCCCAGATTGCCCGGCCACTGCTTGGTGGCGCCGCAACCCAGGTCGACCACCACCGGGTCGTGCCCGCCGACCCGTACCCGGCACCAGACGCCGAAGACGCCGGCCAGCCGGCCGACCTGCTCGCGGACCAGTCGCAGCTGTGCCGGCTCGTCGACCTCGCCGGTCAGGTGGGCGATGCCCCGGTCGAAGCGGACCTCGACACCGAGCGGGCGCAGCCGCTCGTCGTGGCGGACCTGGTCCAGCCACGCCTCGCTGAGGAACCCGTCCACCGCCCGCAGCCGCTCGGCGGAGGACGGAGTGTGTGCCAACGCGACCATGGCGGCCACCTCCGGCCGGCCCGTTACCCGGATAGCTGCCCGGTATGCGCCGGTTGTCCCTGAAACTCGCGCCAGGTCAACGCGCGATGGGCCGTCGAGGACGCCCCGTACGCATCCGCTGCCGCGGTGCGGGCGCCGTCCGTGGTCGCTTCAGGTGGTAGCGGTGCAACTCGTTGTTCCCCGGCAGGGACGGGTCCTCGCTCATCGCGACCAACTCCCAGCCCTGGTCGCCGGCCCGGTTGAGGTGGGCCAGCGCGGTGTCGCCGTACGGCGTGACGTCGATCATGGAACCGTCGGGGCCGTACCAGGAGAAGATGACCTCGAACCCGAGGTCGTTGGTGGCGGCCTGGCGGCGGCGCACCAACAGGGCGTACTCCCACCTCAGCATGGGGTCATTGTCACCCCGCCGTCCGGATTCCGCCGGATCAAAACTCGGTGATCCGCCCGGCGTCCACCCGCAACCGCCGGTCGAGGCGTACCGCCTCCAGCATCCGCCGATCATGGGTCACCAGCAGCAGCGTGCCCGGGAAGCTGGCCAGTGCGGACTCCAGTTGCTCGATCGCCGGCAGATCAAGGTGGTTCGTCGGCTCGTCCAGCACCAGCAGATTGACCCCGCGCCCCTGCAACAGGGCCAACGCGGCCCGGGTCCGTTCGCCCGGGGAGAGCGTCGCGGCCGGTCGCAGCACGTGCTGCGCGCGCAGGCCGAACTTGGCCAGCAGAGTACGCGCGTCCGCCGGAGACACGTCCGGCGCCGCGGCCCGGAACGCGTCCAGCAGCGGCGCGTCACCCAGGAACAGTCCCCGGGCCTGGTCCACCTCGCCGACCACCACGCCCGGCCCCAGCGCGGCCTGGCCGGCGTCCAGCGGCAACCGGCCGAGCAGGGCAGCCAGCAGGGTCGACTTGCCGGAACCGTTCGCCCCGGTCACCGCCACCCGGTCCGCCCAGTCGATCTGGAGGTTCACCGGGCCGAGGACGAAATCCGCCCGGCGTACCACGGCCTCGCGGAGCGTGGCCACGACGGCGCCGGCGCGAGGCGCGGCGGCGATCTCCATCCGCAGCTCCCACTCCTTGCGTGGCTCCTCGACCACCTCCAGGCGTTCGATCAGCCGCTCGGTCTGCCGGGCCTTCGCCGCCTGCTTCTCGGACGCCTCGGACCGGACCTTGCGGCCGATCTTGTCGTTGTCGGTGGTCTTGCGCCGGGCGTTGCGGACCCCCTTCTCCATCCACGACCGCTGGGTATGCGCCCGTGCCTGGAGCGCGGCCCGGGTGTCGGCGTACTCCTCGAAGTCGGCGCGCGCCTGGCGGCGGGCCACCGCCCGCTCCTCCAGGTACGCCGCGTAGCCACCGCCGAAGTGGTTCACCTGCTGCTGGTGCAGGTCCAGCTCCAGCACCGAGGTCACCGTGCGGGCCAGGAACTCCCGGTCGTGGCTGACCAGCACGGTGCCGGCGCGCAGCCCGGTCACGAAGTTCTCCAGCCGGTCCAGCCCGGCCAGGTCGAGATCGTTCGTGGGCTCGTCGAGCAGGAAGACGTCGTACCGGCTGAGCAGCAGCGACGCCAGGCCGGCGCGGGCGGCCTGGCCGCCGGAGAGGCTGGTCATCTCCTGGTCGAGATCGACGGCGAGGCCGAGTTCGGCGGCCACCTCCTCGGCCCGCTCGTCCAGGTCGGCGCCGCCGAGCCCGAGCCAGCTCTCCAGCGCGGCGGCGTACGCGTCGTCCGAGCCCGGGGCGCCGGCGGTCAGCGCCTCCGTCGCCGCGTCGAGCGCAGCTTGCGCCCCGGTCACGCCGGTGCGGCGGGCCAGGAACGCCCGGATCGTCTCCCCGGGGCGGCGCTCCGGCTCCTGGGGCAGGTGCCCGACGCTCGCGCCGGGCGGGCTCACCGCGAGGCTGCCGGCCTCGACCGGCAACAGACCGGCGAGCGTACGCAGCAGCGTCGACTTGCCGGCCCCGTTGGCCCCGACCAGGCCGACCACGTCGCCGGGCGCGACCACGAGGTCCAGGCCGGTGAAGAGGGTGCGTTCCCCGTGCCCGGCGGCGAGGTCCCGGGCGATCAGCGTGGCGCTCACAAGCAGCCGAGCCTACCCGTCGTCGCGCGGCGGACCCTGCGACGAGGCAGACTCACGTGCGTGTTGACCACTCTGGCGATCGACTGCGGGGGCGGCGGGATCAAGGCGTCCGTCCTCGACGGCGCGGGCACTATGCGGGCTCAGCCGATGCGGGTGCCGACGCCGTACCCGCTGCCGCCGGACCTGTTCGTCCGCACGCTCGTGGAACTCGGCGGTCGGTTGCCGGCACCCGGTCGGGTGACGGTCGGTCTGCCTGGCATGATCCGGCACGGGGTGGTGGTGGCCACCCCGCACTACGTGACCCGTTCGGGCCCACGTAGCCGGGTCGACCCGGCGTTGCTCGCCGAGTGGTCCGGGTTCGACGCCCGCAGCGCGCTCTCGGCCGCGTTCGGCCTGCCGGCGCTGGTGCTCAACGACGCCGAGGTGCACGGTGCCGGGGTGGTCGCCGGCACCGGCTGCGAACTCGTGCTGACCCTCGGCACCGGGCTGGGCAGCGCCCTCTTCGACGGTGGGGTGCTCGCCCCGCACCTCGAACTGTCCCATGCCCCGGTGCGTTGGGGCACCACCTACGACACGTACGTCGGCGAGCCCGAGCGCCGCCGGCTGGGCGACGCGTTCTGGTCCCGACGGATCCGGCAGGTGGTGGAGGGGCTGCGTCCGGTGTTCCGCTGGGACCGGCTCTACCTCGGTGGCGGGAACTCGCGGCGGATCCGGCCCGAGCAGCTCAACCGGATGGGTGACGACGTGGTGGTGATCCCCAACAGCGCCGGCATAGTCGGCGGCGTCCGCGCCTGGGACCTCGCCACCGTGTAGGCAGGAGAAGCCACCGGGAACAGTCGCGGTACGGCCGGTGTTGTGCCAGCGTCGGAGCAGTGGTGCGACACGGAGGGGGTGGCGGCATGGATCTGCTGGCCGAGTACCGGCGGGCGACCCTGTTCTTCGAGGCGGGCGACCCCAGCAGCGCGGCCCGGCTGCTCGAACCGATCATCGAGGCGGAGCCGGACAACGCCTCCGTACGCCAGTTGCTGGCCCGGGCCTACTTCCTGTCGGCACAGCTCAACCGGGCCGAGGAGCAGCTGCGGGAGCTGGTCGACCGCAACCCCAGCGACCACTACGCCCACCACGTGCTGGGCCGGACGCTGGAGCGGCTCAACCGCTACCCCGACGCGCTGCGTCACCTGCGCATCGCGGCGGCCATGCACTCGTCCAACGACGACTACACGACGGCCCTGCGTCGGGTCGAGACCCGGGTCGGTGGCCGCTGATCCCGGACGCGTGTCGAGAGGGCAGCCCGACCGGGCTGCCCTCTCGACGTCTGGTGCCGACCGGCGACCCGCCTACCATGAGCCGCATGGCGGCCGAGCGGACGGTGGACGTGGCATGAAGCTGAAGCTGGACCTGCACGACATCTTCAACAAGGGCCACGACATCGACCGGGCGCTGCGCGGGATCATGGACGAGGCGGTGGCCAAGAAGGCCACCCTCGTCGAGATCATCCCGGGTAAGGGCTCCGGTCAGCTCAAGAAGCGGGTGCTGCGCTTCCTCGACCAGAAGGACGTCAAGCAGCTCTACCACCGGGTCGAGAAGGACTCCAAGAACTTCGGCCGCCTCTTCGTCCACTTCCGGTGGAAGTAGCTCCTCACAGTGGGTAGGTGCGGGCGACGGCGAGCATTTCGGAGGTGTGGGAGCCGGCGACGCCGACGTCCGGTGGGCGGGGGCGGAATCCGGGCAGCGCGTCGAGGCCGTCGCTGGCGTCCATCGCGCGCAGCGCGACCCGGTCCGCCTTCGGCGTGACGGTCAGCGTGACCTCGATCCCTTCGGGCGGTGGGGCGTGGAAGACCACCCCGAACCCCCAGCGGCCGTCGCGGGCCTCCACCGGGACCGGCCGGCCGGCGACTTCGGCCCGCCGCACTTCGGCGGTGTTCGTGTCGACGTGCAGGGTGGCCAGGCGTACCTGACGCTGTGGGGTGAGCCGGAGGGTCAGTGTGCGTTCGCCTGCGGCGGTGGTGTCGGTCAGCACGTCCAGCCGGGGCGCGGGCAGGTCCGCCGGCTGTGCCGGGCCGCCGAGCAACTCGTCGCCGCCGATTCCGGGGAACTCGTCGGCGACCTCGACCGGGCCGTCCACGTACTCGTCGGTCCAGGGCTGCGGATCGCTCTCGTGGCTGAGCCAGCGGGCCTGGCCGGTGCCGGCGTCCAGCGCGTACATCAGGTGGGTGGGTGCGGGATGCGTGGCGTCGAACCGGTCGACGGCGATGCCGACCCCGGCGAGGACCACCACGGCCAGCGCGGCGGCCCCGGCCGGCAGGGTACCGAGTCGGCGCGCCCGCAGCGCAGTCGTGCCCCGCTGACCGCCGGCCTGCGGGTGCAGCAGGTCGATCACGGGCAGCGCGGCGAGACCGAGCAGCACCGCGAATAGCGCCGCGACGCCGCCCATCGCCATGCCCAGCGCCGGGAAGAGCAGCACGACGGTGGGGAGCAGCAGGAGCACCGCGACCGCGGCCGCGACGGTCACCGCGATCACCGGTACCGGCCCGTCGAGGCGGGTGGCCAGCGCCACCAGCCCGCCGAGCGCCCCGGCCAGGGCGGGCAGGGTCGCCAGGTAGGCCCCGCCGGGCGCCAGGAACGCCAGCAGTACGCCGAGCAGCGCCAGCCAGCCGAGCCCGCCGATCGCCAGCGCGGCCGGGCCGATCCGCCGTCGGCTCAGCGCGTACCAGGCGAACACGACGGCGGCGGCGAGCGCCAACACGGCCAGCCGGTACCAGGTCGGCCGGTACGGGTCGAGCAGTTCGGCGTTGCCCGGCCGGAGCGCGACGATCACCGCCCAGAGGAACTGGGCGCCCAGCGGTGCCACCACGATCGGCACCAGGGCCAGGCCGAAGCCGGCGGCCAGCCGACCGGTGGTGACCCGGTTCCGGCGTCGCGCCAGCCAGCCGAGCACGACCACGCCGGCCAGCGCCAGGAGCGCCAACGGCAGCACCAGCCAGCCGGGATAGCGGGCGAGGCCGCCGGGCACGGGGAAGTAGGTGGCGTCGTGACCGGCGCGTAGGTCACCGAGGTCGATCCGACCGAACTCCTGGGCGACACCGAGGGTGTTGTCACCGTGGTGCTGAAGGCTGGCCCGGTCCATCGAGGCGGGGGTGTCCAGCGGCGTGTGGTAGATCGCACCGCCATCCAGGTACGCCGAGTTCAGCCCGAGGAACCCCTCGTCGAGGAAGGCGGTGAAGTCGGTGTCGTTGGGCAGCGCGCGGTACACCTCCACCGCGAATGAGGTGCCCACCGGGTGCGGTGCGGCCCGGCCGAAGACCTCGACCAGGCGCGCGTTCTCCGGCGACGTCTCGAACATGATCACCGGACCGGTGCGACCCCTTGCCTCCAGATTCAGCACCACGCCCTTGCCGACGGCGAGCGGATGCTCGGAGGCGAACGTCGAGGCTCCGCAGAGGCACGCCTCCTCGGCGTCGGTGAGCACGAGAACGATGTCGTTGCGGGGCGCCGAACCGTCGGTCAGCGCACGGGCCACCTCCAGGACGGTCGCGACCCCTGCGGCGTCGTCGTTGCCGCCCGGCCCGGTCTGCACCGCGTCGTAGTGGGCGACCAGGAACACCGTCCCGGTGGGGGCGGTGCCGGGCAGCCGCGCCACCACGTTGCGGACCCGGGCCAGGGTGGCGCCGCCCGCCGCGCCGCTGAGCTGCCCGGCCTCCTCGGCGACCGTGTCCTGCACCTGCGTCTCCCACCCGAGATCACGCAGCACGCCTTCCAGGTAGCCGCGGACCTCGTCGTTGGCTGGGCTGCCCGCGACGTGCGGCCGCCCGGCAACCTGCGTCACGTGCGGGTACGCTCGTGCCGCGCTGAACTCGCCGGTCGGCGTGTCGGCCGGGCGAGGTGCCGGAGGACGCAGGTCGAGCAGGGCGCTCGCGCCGACGGCGACGAGCGCGACGAGTGCCGCCAGCGCGGCGAGACAACGTCGACGTGGCCGGGTGAGGGCGCAGTCGGTGACGGGACTGGGGGGTGCGCCCACGGGTGGCTCCTTGCGAGGGGGTGGTCCTGGGGTGGACATCATCCTCCATGCCACCTGAGGGTGGCCCGTCGTGTTGTGTGCGAACGTTGTCTAATACAGGATCAGCAGGGCACTCGGAAGGAGCCCGACATCACCAGCGATCAGCCGCCAGTCGCGGCGGTGACCCGGCCGGTCCGGGGGACCGGTACGACCGGTCCCTCCGTCGTGTCGTGGCCGTATCCGCAGGGCGGGCTGGGTGGCAACCCGAACCTGCCGCCCGGGGAGCGGCTGAGCGTGCTGCTGGTGGAGGACGACGAGGGTGACGCCTTCCTGGTCGGCGAGTTGCTGGCCGAGACGAACTCCGGGATCGACCTGCTGGTGGCCACCAGCCTGAGCGAGGCCCGCCGACGGATCGCGGGGGTCGACTGCGTACTGCTCGACCTGGGGCTGCCCGACGCGCAGGGGCTGGACGGGCTGCGGCAGGTGCTGGAGATGTCCGGCAGCGCGGCCGTATGTGTGCTCACCGGCCGCACCGACGAGCATCTGGGCATCGTGGCGGTTGCCGAGGGGGCACAGGACTACCTGGTCAAGGGTCAGGTCGACGGGGTGCTGCTGACCCGGGCGCTGCGCTACGCGGTGGAGCGTAAACGGGCCGACGAGAACGCCCGCCGGCTGCGTGAGGTGGAGCTGCGCCAGGCCGAGTCGGCCCGGTTGGAGCGCGGCCTGCTGCCCCAGCCGCTGATGTCGACCGATCAGATCGCCGTACACACCTTCTACCGGCCCGGCCGGCACGCCGCCCTGATCGGCGGGGACTTCTACGACGTGGTGCAGACCCGTCCAGACCGGGTGGATCTGATCATCGGTGACGTCTGCGGACACGGCGTGGACGAGGCGGCCCTCGGCGTCGAACTGCGGGTGGCCTGGCGGGCGCTGATTCTCGCCGGAGTGCCGGACGACGAGGTGCTTCCCGCGCTGGAACAGGTGCTGATGAGCGAGCGCCGGCTGCAGGAGATCTTCGCGACCGTGGCGACGGCTCGGCTGGACCTGAAGGCCGGCCGGGCGACGGTGCGGCTGGCCGGCCATCCGCCACCGGTGCTGCTCGCCGGGGGGCAAGTGACGCCGGTGCCGGCGCCGGGTGGTCTGCTGCTCGGCGTGCGGCCACGCCGGCCCGTCGCCTTCGACCTGAAGTTCGACACCGAGGACTGGTCTCTGCTGATGTACACCGATGGTCTGATCGAGGGCCGGATGGGCGCGGGCGACGAACGGCTCGACGTGCCCGGCCTGACCCGCCTGCTGGCCGAGCCGGACAGTCGGGCGGTTGCGCTGTCCGATCTACCGGCCTGGCTGGTCGGGCGGGCCGAGCAGCTCAACGACGGCCCGTTCGCCGACGACGTGGCGATGCTGCTGATCACGCGGGGTGGTGGCCGGTGACCACCACGGGTGCCGGCTGGAACCTGCGCGGCCGGCTGGCCGTGCTCGTCGCGGTCGTCGGGTTGCTGTTGCTCGGGGTGGCCGTCGCGGAGGCGGTGGTCGCCACCCGCAACCGGGCGCACATCGACGCGCTGCTCAACCAGACCGGTCCGCTGCGGGTCCAGTCCCAGGAGTTGCTCGCGGTCCTGGTCGACCAGGAGACCGCGATCCGCGGGTACGCGCTGACCGGCGAGCGGGAGGATCTCGTCCCGTTCGACACCGGCCGGCAGCGCGAGCAGGAGCTGGCCGCCTCGATGGACCGGCTGTTGACCGGCTACCCGGAACTGCGCGACGAGTTCGACACGGTGCAGCAGCGGGCGGAGCAGTGGCGGCAGGCGGTCGCCCTGCCGGTCATCGGCGCCATCGAGGACGGTGGCGCCGTGGCTGGCCAGCAACTGCTCAACGACCGGTCGCGGCAGCAGTTCGACCAGATCCGGGTCGCCGTGGACGTGCTGCAGAACGGCATCCTCGAGCTTCGCGACGAGGCCGCCGCGAAGGTACGCAGCACCAGCAACCTGCTGGTGCTGCTGCTGGTCATCGCGGCGCTCGTGGTGGTCGTCGCCGGATTGGTGCTGATCACCTCGCTGGAGCGGATGGTGATCCGCCCGCTGACGAGCCTGGCCGGGCAGGTCCGGGAGGTCGCCGTCGGCGACTACGGCAACGGCATCACCGGCACCGGTCCGCCGGAGTTCCAGCGTCTCGGCGAGGACGTCGACGCCATGCGGCAGAAGATCGCCGCGGATCTGGCCGAGGTGCGGGAGGCGCGGGAGCGGATCGAGTGGGTCAACACCCAGTTGCAGAAGCAGGCCGAGGAGCTGACCCGGTCCAACCGTGACCTGGAACAGTTCGCCTACGTCGCCTCGCACGACCTGCAGGAGCCGCTGCGCAAGGTGGCGAGCTTCTGCCAGCTGCTCCAACGGCGCTACGCCGGGCGGCTCGACGAGCGGGCCGACCAGTACATCGCCTTCGCGGTCGACGGCGCGCAGCGGATGCAGCGGCTGATCAACGACCTGTTGGCCTTCTCCCGGATCGGGCGGCTCACCACGGGCTTCACCGAGGTCGACCTGAACCGCCTGATGGCGGAGGTGGCGGCACAGACCGAGCCGGCCCGGCAGTACGCCGACGCCGAGCTGACCTGGGGCGAGCTTCCGGTGATCCGCGGCGAGGATCCGCTGCTGACCAACCTGCTGGTCAACCTCGTCAGCAACTCGGTGAAGTTCCGTCGGGCGGATGTTCCGCCGAAGGTGCACGTCTCGGCCCGGCTGATCGGCGAGGATTGGGAGATCACCTGCCAGGACAACGGCATCGGGATCGAGCCGGAGTTCGCCGACAAGATCTTCGTCATCTTCCAGCGACTGCACGCCAAGGATGCCTATCCGGGCACCGGGATCGGGTTGGCGATCGTCAAGAAGATCGTGGAGTACCACGGCGGTCGGGTCTGGGTGGACACCGACGTGCCCGAGGGGACGGCGATCCGTTTCACCCTGCCCGCGCTGCCCGCCGACGTCGAGGACGCCAAGAGCACCACCGGTGCGGACGGGGACGCGGCGGACGGACCCGATCCGGCGGAGGTCGGAACGGACGCGGCGGTGGGTCGGGCCGATGACGAGGTCCCGGCGGGTGACGGTACCGTCGGCGCCGAGGCCGGCGGCGGATCGGAGCGCCCCTCGGCCGTCGCCGGCCTGTCACAGGCCGGCGATGAGGCAGGTGGCATGAAGGAGGCGGTGGGATGACCGCACCGGCGGACGGCAACAGCCCGATCGAGGTGCTTCTGATCGAGGACGACCCGGGCGACGTGTTGATGACCCAGGAAGCGTTCGAGGAGCACAAGCTGCGCAACCGGCTCAACGTCGTATCCGACGGTGCCGAGGCGCTGGCCTACCTGCGTCGCGAGGGCCAGTACGCGGACGCCGAGCTGCCGGACCTGATCCTGCTCGACCTGAACCTGCCCCGGCGGGACGGCCGGGAGGTGCTGGAGGAGATCAAGAACGACGAGCAGCTCTGCCGGATCCCGGTGGTGGTGCTGACCACCTCCCAGGCCGACGAGGACATCCTGCGCAGCTACCAGCTGCACGCGAACGCGTACGTGGCCAAGCCGGTCGACTTCGAGCAGTTCATCACGGTGGTTCGGCAGATCGACGAGTTCTTCGTCAGCGTGGTGAAGCTGCCGCCACGTGGTTGACACCCTGCTCGACGACGTCGCCGGGCTGCTGCGGGAGACTGCCGACCGCGTCGTGCTGCCCCTGTTCCGCCATCTCGACGCCGCCGACGTGAGCGAGAAGGCCCCCGGTGAGGTGGTCACCGTCGCTGACCGGCGGGCCGAGGAAATGATCAGCGCCCGGTTGCTCCGGCTGCGTCCCGGTTCGGTGGTGGTCGGCGAGGAGGCGGTGGCCGACGATCCCGACCTGCTGCGTCACCTGCGTGCCTCGGGGGACGTGTGGCTTGTCGACCCGGTCGACGGCACCGCGAACTTCGCCGCGGGCCGCCGCCCATTCGCGTTGATGGTCTCCCTGCTCACCGATGGTGAGCCGGCGGCCGCCTGGGTGTTCGACCCGCTGGCCGACGCGCTGGCGACCGGCCGTACCGGCGAGGGCACGTACCTGGACGGTCGGCCGTTGCGCTTGCCCGACGGGGCGCCGCCGACGGGTGAGCTGCGGGGCACCGCGATGACGAAGTTCCTGCCGGGGCCGTCCCGGCGCACGGTGGAGGCGGGCGGTGCGCGCCTCGGTGAGCTGCTGCCGGGGCAGCACTGCGCGGGTCGCGAGTATCTCGACGTGCTCACCGGCCGACAGCAGTTCGTGCTGTTCTGGCGGACCCTGCCCTGGGATCACGGCCCGGGCACCCTGCTGGTGCGGGCCGCAGGCGGCGTCGCCCGCCGGCTCGACGGCACGGACTACCACCCCGCCGACACCGAACACGGCCTGCTGATAGCCGCCAACCAAGACATCTGGACCAAGGTCCAAACCACCCTCCTCCCCACCTGACCCCCACCCCCACCTGACCCCCACCCCACTGCCGCGTTGATCATGAGGTTGACGGCAAGTTTGATCTCAGAAGCTGCCGCTAACCTCATGATCAACGCAGGGTGGCCGGGCTGGAGTGGGCGGAGGGTGAGCGGGCGGTCGCGGAGGGTCGAGGGTTGTCGGGGTTGTGGGGTCGGTGGGCTGGTCGGGAGGGCCGGTTCCGGTATCCTGACCGGCGGCCTTCCGCCAGCAGGCCGCCGACCGGCGCCGGCGGGGGTTGTCGCCGCGCATTGGTGTTCATCGGGGCCGGCGGCCGACGAAAGGATGCTTTCGTGCGCAGGTACATGCCCGTCCGGCGGTACGCCCACCGGCCGCTGATCGCCCTGCTCGCCGCCGTGGCGCTGCTGCTCGGGGTGGGTGCCGTGCCGGCGTACGCCGAGCCCAACGAGGGTGGCAGCAAGAAGCTGCGGGACGCCCTGGAGGCCACCGCCAAGGCGCACATCAACGCCAAACGCGAGCTGGACGGTTCCAAGAAACGGCAGAAGCAGATGGCCAAGGAGTTGTCCGCGATGGAGGGCCGGCTGGACGAGCTGACCTCCATGGTCGGCGAGGTGGCCGCGCAGTCCTACCGGGTCGGCCGGCTCAGCCCGGCAGCCGTACTACTGGACAGTGCGACGCCGGAGGCGTTCGTGCAGCGGGCAGCCAACCTCGACATTATGGCCCAGCGGGACGGTCGGCGGATCCGAGAGCTGACCGAGGCCCGGGAGCAGGCCCGGCAGACCAAGTTGGCGATCAATGCTGAGGTGCGCGAGCAGACCAAGCAGTTGGCCGTGATGGCGAGGAAGAAGAAGGAGGCCGAGGCGGCCCTGGCGGCGGTCAGCTCGGGTAGCGGCGGCGGGTTCAGCGGTGGCAGCTCCACCTCGGCGAGGCCGGCGCCGCGCAACTCCGACGGCTCCTGGCCCGGCGAGTCGTGCTCGGTGAACGACCCGACCACCTCGGGCTGCATCACGCCCCGCACCCTGCACGCGCTGAAGCAGACCCAGGCCGCCGGCTACAAACGGCACGTCTCCTGCTACCGCAGCGGCGGCTCCGGCGAGCACCCCAAGGGCCGGGCCTGCGACTTCTCCGCCGCCACGAACGGCTTCGAGGACCGCACGGCGACCGGTGGCGACAAGTCGTACGGTGACAGCCTGGCCGCCTGGCACGTCCGCAACGCCGAACGGCTCGGCGTGCTCTACGTCATCTGGTACCGCCAGATCTGGCACCCGGGCACCGGCTGGCGGGCGTACAGCGGTAGCGGCAGCCCGGCCGCCGACCACACGAACCACGTTCATCTCTCGATGTACTGACCCGCCGGCCCGGGGCCGCTGCGTACCATCGCCACGATGAACTCTCCAACGCCTGACGTGGCGGCCCCGGCCGCGCCCTCTCGGCCGGAGGTGCCCCGGGCCCTGCCCAACGGGCTCGCCGCGTTCCTGGTCTTCTACTCCAGCGGTGCCGTCCTGGTGCTGGAGACCGCCGCGTTGCGCCTGGTCGGACCGTACGTGGGGGTCACCCTTCAGGTGACCAGCTCGGTCATCGGCATCGCGTTGGCGGCGATCGCGTACGGCGCGTGGGCGGGCGGCTGGCTGGCCGACCGGCGCAACCCCCGTACGCTCCTGGCCCCGGCGCTGGTGCTCTCCGGCATCGCCACCGCGATCACCCTGCCGGCGGTGCGGTACGCCGGTGAGGTTTTGCGCGGCGGCGCGGCCAGCACGGTCCTGCTGCTGGTCGCGGTCGCCGTGTTCGCGCCCGCGATGCTGCTCTCGGCGGTCAGCCCACTGGTGATCAAACTTCAGCTCGCCGACCTGCGCCGCACCGGCCAGGTCGTCGGCCGGCTCTCCGGCATCGGCACCCTCGGTGCCGTCACGGCCACCCTGATCACCGGGTTCGTGCTGGTGGCCGCCCTGCCCAGCACCGTCATCCTGTTCGGGTTGGCCGCCTCCCTCGGCATCACCGGTATCGCGCTCGGGGTGTACCTGCACCGGCAGGACCGGGCCGCCCTGCCCGGCCCGGCCCGGGTAAAGGCCGCCCTGGCGGTGCTCGGCCTGGCCGGGGCCGGGCTGACCATGGTCGCCCCGAATCCCTGCGACGTCGAGACGGCCTACCACTGCGCCCGCGTCCAGGCGGATCCGGGGCGGTCCAGCGGGCGGACGCTGTTGCTCAACTCGGCCCAGCACTCGTACGTGGACCTTGCCGACCCGACCCACCTGGAGTACGCGTACACCCGGTGGATCGGGGCGGTGGCCGACGTGATCGCACCGGAGGGGCAGCGGCTCGACGCGCTGCACCTGGGCGGCGGCGGGTTCACCGTGCCGCGATACCTGACCGCCACCCGGCCCGGCACCGACAACCTGGTGTTCGAGATCGACGGCGGGCTGGTCGAGCTGGGGGAGCGGCGGCTCGGCGTACGCCAGGGACCGGACCTGCGGGCGGTGGTGGGCGACGCCCGGATGCTGGTGGCCGACGGGGCGACCGACAGCCGGGACTTCGTGGTGGGCGACGCCTTCGGGCACCTGGTGGTGCCCTGGCACCTGGCCACCAGGGAGATGGCCGCCGAGATCCGCCGGGTGACCCGCCCGGGAGGGGTGTACGTGCAGAACGTCATCGACTACCCGCCGCTGCGGTTCATCCGCAGCGAGGTGGCCACCGTTGCCGCCGAGTTCGGCCACGTCGCCCTGATCGCTCCGCCCGAGGCATTGGCCGGTGAGCGGGGTGCCAACTTCCTGATCGTCGCCTCTGACGTACCGCTGCCGCTGGCCGCGGTACGGGCCCGCCTCGACGATGTCAACGACCCGGCGAGCCTGATCAGCGGCGGTGACCTGACGGACTTCGTCGGCGACGCGCTGGTGCTCACCGACGACTATGCTCCGGTGGACCAACTGCTCGCCACCGCCTGATTGGGTGAGATCCGTGACCGAATCAGACCAGGAAGGTGTAGGCGGCTTCATGTCGGGCAACAACGCGAACCATGGGTGATGCGGTGAGCAGAGGCGCGCAACTGCTCGGTGAGCGGTACCGGCTCATCGAACAGCTCGGCGCGGGCGGCATGTCGGTGGTCTGGCGGGGCTACGACGAGGTGCTCGGCCGGCAGGTCGCGGTAAAGGTGCTCGCCTCCCGGCTGGCCAGCGACCGGGCGTTTCGGCACCGGATCCGGATCGAGGCTCAGGCCTCCGCCCGGCTCTGCCACCCCAACATCACGAACGTGTACGACTACGGCGAGTCCGTGCAGGTCGGGTTGACCGTGCCGTACGTGGTGATGGAACTGATCGACGGTGGTCCGCTGACCGCGCGGTTGGCCCGCGACGGACGTCTGCCGTGGCGGGAGGCGGTGACGGTGGCAGCCGAGGTCGCCTCCGCGCTGGCCACCGCGCACGCCAGGGGTGTGGTGCACCGCGACGTGACCCCTGGCAACGTGATGCTCACCGCGACCGGGGTGAAGGTGGTCGACTTCGGAATCTCGGCACTCGTCGGTGAGAGCGAGAAGGGGCCCGACGGCACCCTGCTCGGGACCCCGGCCTACCTCGCTCCGGAACGGCTCGACAACGGCCAGGTCAGCCCGGCCACCGACGTGTACGCGGTCGGCCTGCTGCTGTACCGGATGCTCACCGGTCGGCTGCCCTGGCAGGCCGACACCACCACCCAGATGCTGCGCGCCCACATGTACCGCGAGCCGGAACCGATGCCCGACCTGCCGGGCCTGCCTGGCGGCGTCGTCGACCTCGTCCAGCGCTGCCTGGCGAAGCGACCGGCGGATCGGCCGGGCACCGCCGAACTGGCCCGGGTCCTCGCCGAGGCGGCCGGCAAGGTGCCGACGGTGCCGGCGGGCACCGGTGTGGGTGACACCGACCCGTCGTCGCTGGCCGAAGCCGGAACCACGATCCTGCCCTGGTCCGCGGCGACCGATGCGCTGCCCCTGGCCGGCCTGCGCACCCGTCGCCGGCTGAACCGTCGGCGTCGGATCGAGGCGGTGACGGCCGCCGCCGGGCTGATGGCGGTCACGGCGGCGGTCTGGGGGGTCACGTCGCACAGCCCCGCCAGCGGCGGGATCGACCAGCCGACCCAGGCGCGCATCGGCGGCGAACAGGAGATTCCCTGCCAGGTGACGTACGCGCTGCGCAAGGATTCCGGCAAGGACTTCTCCGCGGAGCTGAGCCTGACCAACACCGGGGAGCGCGAGCTGCGCGACTGGACCATGAGTTTCGCGTTCCCCGGCGAGCAGCAGGTGACCGGCGCGACTCCCGCGCCGGTACGGCAACAGGGTCGGTCGGTGGCGGTGCAACCGGTCCCGCAGCGGCCGGCGCTGGCGCCAGGCGCCACCGAGAAGGTGAACCTGACCGGGCGGTACTCCGGGACGAACCCGCTGCCGGTGGAGTTCCGGGTCGGCACGGCGGTGTGCGGGGTACAGGTCTCCGGCGTTGCCGGCACCGCGCCCACCACCAAGCCTGCACCCACCAAGCCTGCACCCACCAAGCCGGCACGTACCAAGTCGGCTACGGCCAAGACGGTGAAGGCAACCGCCGGCAAGGCCGGGTCGGGCGGCTCCGAACCGAAGGCGAAGGAGCCCAAACCTGAGAAGGCCAAGCCGGACAAGGGCAAGGGCGGCGGGAAGCCGCAGCCGGGTAAACCCGGCAAGGGCCCCGGCCGGTGAGCTGATCGGTCAGGACAGCGTGGAGAAGCGCTGAACCTGTTCTATGGTCCCCTCCACGATGAGAATCGTGTCATCGGCGAGTTGCATGTCGTCCGAGAAGTACCGGTACCGCTGCTCGCTGGAGCGCTTGATGCCGATCACCCGTACGCCGTAGCGGTCCAGCAGTTGGATCTCGCTGGTCGGGCGACCCGCGAGCGACCGCGGAACGCGGATCCGGGCCACCGCGAAGGCCTCGTCGAACTCCACGAAGTCAATCATCCGACTGATGATCAGGTGGGCGAGTCGCTCGCCGGTCTCCGCCTCGGGGAAGATCACGCGGTGCGCCCCGACCGAGGAGAGGATCTTCGCGTGCTGCCCCGAGGTCGCCCGGGCCCAGATCTGCGGTATGCCCAGCTCCACCAGGGCGAGCACGGTGAGCACGCTGGCCTCGACGGAGGCGCCGATGGCCACCACCACCCGGGGGAGGTCGGTCAGGCCGAGCTGGCGCAGCGCGCCCTCGTCGGTGGCGTCGGCCTGCGCTACCTGGTCGAGCATCGACGACCACTTCTGCACCTGCTGGGCGTCCCGGTCGACGGCCACCACCTCGCGGCCGAGCGCGGAGAGCGATTCGGCCAGATGGCTGCCGAACCGGCCGAGGCCGATCACGGCGATGCCGCCCGGGTCCGATGTCCTATCCGACAATGGGTTGCTCCTCTGGGTAGCGGTAGAGCCGGCGTCGGGTGTTCAGCGCGATCGCCGAGCCGAAGGTGAGCGGCCCGACCCGGCCGACGTACATGAGCACGATCAGCAGCAACTGGCCACCGTCGGACACGGAGGACAGGACGCCCACCGAGAGCCCGGTGGTGCTGAACGCCGACGTGACCTCGAACAACGCGGCGTAGAACGGAAGCTTGTCGGTCATCGCGATCAGGGTGGCGGTCCCGCCGGCCACGATCGCGACGCTGAGCAGCGCGACGGTGAGGGCCTGCCGCTGGCTGGCGGTGGCGATCCGACGGTGACCGACCGTGACGTCCGGCTCGCCCCGGACCTCAGCCCAGATGACGAAGGCGAGCAGGAAGAAGGTGGAGACCTTGATACCGCCGGCCGTGCTGGCGCTGCCGCCACCGATGAACATCAGCCCGATCAGCAGGATGTGGCTCTCCTCCCGAAGCAGGTCGGTCGGCACCACCTCGAAGCCGCCGGTGCGGGACAACGCGATCTGCGCGAACGCGGCCACCACCTTGCCGGGTACGTCGTACTGGCCGACGGTCCACGGGTTGGCCCACTCGGCGGACAGGAACGCGACCGCACCGAAGGCGACAAGTGCCGCGCTGCCCCAGATGGTCAGCTTGGTGGCGGCCGCCCAGCGGGCCGGCTGCCGCCATCTCCGGACGGCCTCGAACATGGCCGGAAACCCGAGTCCGCCGATGATCGCGCCGAGGGCCAACGGCAGGCTGACCCACGGGTCACGGGAGAAGGCCAACAACCCATCGGGGTAGAGAGAGAATCCGCAGTTGTTGAAAGCCTGGATGGAGTGGAACGCGGCGGACCAGAGGGACCGCCAGAACGGCTGTTCGTAGCCCAGCCAGAGCCGGCCGGTGACGAGGACGGTCATCGCCACCTCGCAGGCGAAGACCGTGGTGGCGATGCGCAGCAGCAGCCGGCGCACGTCGCCGATCCCGTACTCCGCGGTCTCGGCCTGCACCAGCAGCCGGTTGTGCAGCCCGAGCCGCCGGGACACGGTGAGGATCACCAGCGCGGCACCGGTCAGGATGCCGAGCCCACCCAGCTGGGTGAGCACGGTGATGAGCACCAGCCCGGAGCCGGACCAGTAGCTCGGGGTGTCGGTGAGGGTCAGGCCGGTGACCGAGATGGCCGACGTCGCGGTGAACAGCGCGGTCATGAACGGAGTGTGCTGGTACTCGCTCGTCATCGGCCGCAGCATCAACAGCCCGGTGCCGATCAGGATCGCCACCAGGAAAACCAGCGGCACGAGCCGCACCGGGTGACGAAGAAACCGACGCACCAGACAATCTTCCGATTCTGCGCGGCTTCGCGGGCGTGAACCGACATCCCGACGCCCCTCGTCGCCGGCCTGCCTTGCTCTGCTTCACCGGACGCAACGGCGGAGGATTCACCGGATTGTCAGGCGCGGACCAACTGCCGGTCAGCCCGGGCGGGTCTGCTGAGGCGGTCCCCCCGACGAGTCAAGGAGACCGCGTTGCGACGTACCCTTTCCGCCCTCGGTGTGTCGGTGACCCTGCTCGCCGCCGCCCTGGCCACACCCATGGTCGCCACGGCCAAGCCGGACGGCACGGACCCGGCCCGCGTCGGCGACCAGCCCATCGTCATCGGTCACCGGGGCGCCAGCGGCTACCGGCCGGAGCACACGCTGGAGGCGTACCGGCTGGCGATCCGGATGGGTGCCGACTACATCGAACCGGATCTGGTGTCGACCGCCGACGGTGTGCTGGTCGCCCGGCACGAGAACGAGATCAGCGGTACCACCGACGTGGCGGCCAAGCCCGAGTTCGCCGATCGCCGGACCACGAAGACCATCGACGGGGCGTCGGTGACCGGCTGGTTCACCGAGGACTTCACCCTGGCCGAACTGCGGACGCTGCGGGCCAAGGAGCGGCTGCCCCAGGTACGAGTGACGAACACCGCGTTCGACGGCAGGTTCCAGGTGCCGACCTTCGAAGAGGTGATCGACCTGGCCCGGGTCGAGGGCCGGACGCGTGGCCGAGTGATCGGTGTCTACCCGGAGACCAAGCACCCGACGTACTTCGCCTCGATCGGCCTGCCGCTGGAGGAGCCGCTCGTCGAGACGCTGCGCCGGAACAAGTTGACCAAGCGGAACGCTCCGGTGATCGTCCAGTCCTTCGAGACGGCCAACCTGCGGCGGCTGGACCGGATGATCGACGTGCGGCTGGTACAGCTGCTCAACGCCGCCGGCCAGCCCTACGACTTCACCGCGGCCGGGGACACCCGCACGTACCGCGACCTCGCCGCCCCCGCCGGCCTGCGCTGGATCTCCCGGTACGCCGACGGCGTCGGGGTACACAAGGACCTGATCGTGCCGCGGAACTCCACCGGTGGCCTGCTCGCCCCGACCACCCTGATCAGGGATGCGCACCGGGAGAAACTGATCGTGCACGCCTGGACCTTCCGGGCGGAGAACCAGTTCCTCCCGGCCGACTTCCGGATCGGCACCGACCCGAACGCCCGCGGCGACATCCAGTCCGAGTACGAACTGTTCTACCGCCTCGGCCTCGACGGCGTCTTCACCGACCAACCCGACACCGCGGTCGCCGCCCGCGCCGCTCTCCCTCGGCACTGACCCCGACCGTCACACCACCCGCGCCGATCGGCCCGCCGTCCACCCCGGCCGGCGGGCCACACCCACACCCACACCCACACCCCGCCTGCCTGTCCCGCCTCCCGGCCTGCAACTTCGGGGACGTTGCTGTCCCCGCGACCACCACCATTCCCGGAGTGCTGCGGGGCACGGGATCGCCGGTCGCGGGCGTAGAGTCGGCGAGGCGGGTGGACAGGCTGCGGAGGACCGTCGGGTTGGGGTGCTGATGATCACGGATGCGACGTTGGTCCGCATCGGCCACGGGGTCGAGTTGCACCATCAACAGGGCCAGCGGGAGGCCGCCCGCGACGTGTTCGCGCAGGTGTGGGACGAAATCGGCGGGGAGCGGGGCGATCCGCTGCACGTCTGCGTCCTCGCGCACGCGATGGCCGACGTGCAGGACGACGTCCACCAGGAATTGGTCTGGGACCTGCGGGCGCTGGCCGCGGCCGAGCTGATCACCGACGCCGACGTCGCGCGGGCCGGGGTACCGATGTCGGTGGCGAGTCTGTATCCGTCGTTGCACCTCAACCTCGGTGAGTGCTACCGCAAACTCGGAGATCTCGAACGGGCCCGCGAGCATCTTCAGCATGCGCGGGCGGCAATCGGCGCGCTCGGCGACGATCCGTACGCGCAACTGATCAAGGGCGGCCTGGACCGGCTCGCGCGGCTGTTGTCAGGCGAGTAGGCGAGCGCTGTCGCAGACCTAACCGCCCGGGTCCGTCGTGCGCGGGATGCCGCAACTCGCGCCTGAGCTTCCGGTCAATGTTGGTCGCCCAGCGCGGGGCGGGAGGCCCGGGATGTACCCGGGTTGCCGGCGAGAACCGCCCACCCCGCGACCGGACTGCGTCAGCCGCGCAGGTCGCGTCGACGACGCAGCGTCAGAAGACTTACGCCGAGCACGATCGTGCCCAGACCCAGGGCAGTGATCATCAGGAGACCGTTGCCTCCGGAGCTGCCGGTGATCGGCAACTTCGAGCCGGTCGGTGTCACCGTCGGGCTTGCGGTGGGACTGCCGGTCGGTGTCGGTGTGGGGCTTGCGCTGGCGGCGCAGGTATGGGTGAGGACGAACTGTAGGCCCGGCTCGGCTTCCCCGGTCACCACTGCGGTGGCAGTGATCAGGGTCCGGCCTGCAGGCAGGATCACCCACGCCTTGCTGGTGCCGATCCGGACGATGGCGCTGTCCTCCGCGTCGGGGATGGTCACGTCGACCATGCCGTCGTCGGGCACGCTGAAGGTCGCGGTGACGGACACGAAGTCCCGCTGTACGGACGGCAGGTTGAACACCCAGACGTCCCGGTTCGGGTAGGGCCCGCCGCCGAGGTTCGGGTCGCACTCCTGCTCGAAGTCGGCCGCCGTGGTCGGGACGTTGCCCGGGTTGATGTCGATGGTGGTCTCCTCGACGGGCTGTACCGCCGCCGACCGTAGGGTTTGGGCGAGGGCCGGGCCCGAAGCCATTGCCAACACGATGCCCACCGCCACAATGACGGAGGCCCTCGAAACAGTTTCACGATCTTCCCCGTGGTGAAGAGTAGGTATTGCTGGACATGAGCCAGATTAGTGAGTAATGACAGTATTTGTCCGAAAAATCCCCTCTGGCCAGGATGTCGAGTCGTGGGTCTCGCCTACACACACGCCGGCGCGGATGTGCGCCACGGTGCCGAACCGCCGTTCGCGGGACCGCCTCGTTCCGTCTGAGGTGATGCCAGAGCCATTGCTGACGAGTTACTTGTGTGTTTCACCCACATAGCCCGTGGGTGACGTCACTTCTAGCGTGAGCCGACACATAAGGTTCCTCCCTCTGAGTCCTCACGTGGAGTCGCAATGACGGTCCGGACGACACGGCGGGTGTTCCTCTCCGCCGCCACGATGATGGCCGCGGCGATCGCCGCCACGGCCTGTGGCAGCCCCCAGGACACCGCCAACGGTGGCGGCGACAGCGCCGCGCCGGTGAAGGTTGGTCTGGTCTACTCCCAGTCGGGAGCGCTGGCCAGTTACGGAAAGCAGTACATCGAGGGGTTCAGGGCCGGCCTGGACTTCGCCACCGACGGCACCAACAAGGTGGGTGACCGCGCGATCGAGATCACCGAGGTCGATGACGCGGGTGATCCGGCGAAGGCGGTCTCCGCGGCCAAGGACCTGATCGGCAAGGGCAACAAGATCATCGCCGGTTCGACGGCCTCGGGCGTGGCGCTCCAGGTGGCACCGATCGCCGCGCAGAACAAGGTGCTGTTCATCTCCGGGCCGGCCGCCACCGACGCGCTGACCGGCGCCAACAAGTACACGTTCCGTTCCGGCCGCCAGTCGTACCAGGACGTGGTGACCGCGAAGTCGTTCATCGGCGACCCGGCCGGCAAGAAGGTCGTGGTGTTCGCCCAGGACGGCGCCTTCGGCGACGCCAACGAGGCCGCGGTCAAGGCCGTCATCGGCGGAGCCGGCGCGAGCGTCAGCGCCGTCCGGGCGCCGGCCAGCGCGACCGAGTTCACCCCGTTCGCCAGCCAGATCAAGTCCGCCAAGCCGGACCTGCTCTTCGTCGCCTGGGCCGGCACCACCGCCCCGGCCATGTGGCAGACGCTGGACCAGCAGGGCGTGCTGACCTCCACCACCGTCGTCACCGGCCTCGACATCCGCGCCTCGTGGCCCACCTTCGGCGCCGCCGGAAGCAAGATCTCCTTCCTGTCGCACTACTTCGACGGCGCCAGCGACACCGAGGCGGGCAAGGCCGCGAAGGCGAAGGTCCCCGGCGGCACGCTCGACCTGTTCCACCCGGACGGCTTCGCCGCCGCCCAGATGGTGGTCCGCGCCGTGGCCGAGGGTGGCGACGACGTCGAGAAGATGGTCGCCGCGCTGGAGGGCTGGAGCTTCGAGAGCGTGAAGGGCAGCATGACCATCCGCGCCGAGGACCACGCGCTGCTCCAGCCGATGTACCAGGCGAGCCTGACCGGCAGCGGCGACACCTTCACCGCGACCGCGCAGAAGGCGCTCACCGCCGACGAGACCGCACCGCCGGTCCAGGCGATGAAGGGCTGAGGCGGAAATGCTCACCACCCGCGGTCTGACCTGGCGGATCGGTGAGGTGTCCATCGTCGACTCCGTCCACCTGGACCTGGCACCCGGGGAGTTCCTCGGCGTGATCGGCCCGAACGGTGCCGGCAAGACCTCACTGTTCAACCTGATCACCGGCCTGCGCCGGGCCACCGAAGGTCGAGTGACCCTGGACGGCAAGGACGTCTCCGACCTGCCGCCGTACCGGCGGGCCCGACTGGGCCTGGGCCGTACCTTCCAGGCGTCCTCGGTGTTCGGCTCGCTGAGCGTGCTGGAGAACGTCCGGCTCGCCGTGCAGGCACACCGCGGGGGTTCGCTCAAGTTGTGGCGGCGGGCGGCGGCCGACCGGGAGGTCGCCGCCGCCGCCGACGCGGCGCTCGACCGGGTCGGCCTGGCCCACCGGGGTACGGCGCTGGCCGGCACCCTCGCACACGGCGAGAAGCGGAAGCTGGAGATCGCCCTGCTGCTGGCCGGTGAGCCACGGGTGATGCTGCTCGACGAGCCGATGGCCGGGGTCAGCGCCGAGGACGTGCCGGAACTGGTCCAGGTGATCCGTTCGTTGACCGGGGACAGCGGCCGGGCGGTGCTGATGGTGGAGCACCACATGGACGTGATCCTCGAACTGGCCGACCGGATCGCCGTGATGCACCACGGCGCGCTGCTGGCCTGCGACACACCGGAGACGGTGATGGCCAACCCGACAGTACAAGAGGCCTACCTCGGGGAGTCGCTGTGAGCGAACCCGTATTGACCGTGGAGGAACTGTCGGTCCGGATCGCCGGGCTGCACATCCTCCAGGGAGTGTCGTTCACGGTCGCGCCGACCGGGGTCACCGTGCTGCTCGGCCGCAACGGGGTCGGCAAGACCACCACGCTGCGCGCGGTCGTGGGGCTGACCCCACGCAACGGCGAGGTGCACGGCACGGTCCGGATGGGTGCCCAGAGCCTGCTGTCCCAGCGGACCCACCGCCTGGTCCGCGGTGGGCTCGGCTACGTGCCGGAGGACCGCTGCGTCTTCGCCGGGCTCACCGTCGCGGAGAACCTGCGGCTCGCCGAGCGGCGCGGCACCACCCCGGCGTACGACCGGGTGTTCGCGCTCTTCCCCGAGCTGGACCGGCGTTCCCGGCAGCGGGCCGGCTCGCTCTCCGGCGGGCAGCAGCAGATGCTCGCCATCGGCCGGGTGCTGCTCAACGACAACCGGCTGCTGCTTGTCGACGAGCCGACCAAGGGCCTGGCGCCGAAGGTGGTGACCGAGGTGGCCGAGGTGCTGGAACGGGTCGCGGAGTCCGTGCCGGTGCTGCTGGTCGAGCAGAACCTGGCGGTGGTCCGGCGGCTGGCCCGCGACGCGGTGGTGCTCGCCGCCGGGCGGGTCGCCTGGACCGGCGACGCCCAGGAGCTGTTGTTGGAGACCGCGCTGACCCGGTCCCTGCTCGGCGTCGGCTCGGCCGAGGGCCACCAGCCCGCCGGGCCGGCGACCGACCAGCCCGTTGGATCGGCAACCGACCGCGTCGCCGGTCGGCGGGCCGCCGCCGCGTCGGCCCCGGAGGACGGTAGCTGATGGACGCGATCATTCTGTTGACGCTCACCGGCCTCGGCCTGGCCGCTCTGTACTTCCTGGTCGCCTCCGGGCTGTCGCTGGTCTTCGGTCTGGCCGACGTGCTCAACTTCGCCCACGGGCTCTTCCTCGGCGTCGGCGCGTACGCCACCTGGTGGGCGGCGGGGAACCTGCCCGGCGCCGGCCCGGACGGCCTCGGCTTCGTGGTCGCGGTCGCCTTCGGGGTGGCCGCCGGCACGCTGATGGCGGTGCTGGTCGAGTTGGTGCTGATCCGGCCGCTCTACTCGCGCACCATCGAGCAGGTGCTGGTCACCGTCGGTCTCTCGCTGGCCGGCGTGGCGCTGTTGCAGGCCACCTGGGGTGCGGACGCACGACCGTTCCCGCGCCCGGCCTGGACCCGCGAGGTGACCTCGATCTTCGGCGCGCAGGTGCCAAACGGAGGTCTGCTGCTGATCGTCGCCGCGGCGCTGGTCCTCGGCGCGATCCTCGCCTTCCTCCGCTGGACCCGCTACGGCCTGATCATCCGGGCCGGAGTGGAGAACCGGGAGATGGTGACCGCGCTCGGCATCGACGTACGCAAGGCGTTCACCCTGGTCTTCGCCATCGGCGGGGCCGCGGCGGCGCTGGCCGGGGCGCTGGGCAGCGTCTATTTCGGCACCGTCTCGCCACAGCAGGGCGGCTCGCTGCTGATCTTCGCGTTCATCGTGGTGGTCATCGGCGGCATGGGCTCGGTGGTCGGGTCCGCGTACGCGGCGGTCGCGGTCGGGCTGCTGCAACAGTTCGTCAACTACTACGGCACCTCCGGGCTGGGTGACATCTGCGTGGTGGCGCTGCTGGCCGTGGTGCTGCTGTTGCGCCCACAGGGCATCGCCGGAAAGGCGGTTACGGCATGACAGAGGTCAAGAGCCCCGAGGTTCCCGCGCCGCCGGCGACGGTGCCCGACGAGTTGACCGGGCAACCGGGCCGCTGGGGTCGGCTCCGGCCGTTCCTGCCGCTTGTCGCGCTGGCGGTGGCGGTGATCCTGCCGTACTCGACGGTGCACCTGCCGGGCATCTTCGAGGGCGCGCTGAACTCGCCGGGCACCCTGCAACTGCTCGCCGTGTGTCTGATCTTCGGCGGTCTGGCGGCCGGTTACGACCTGCTGTTCGGCCGGACCGGGATGCTCTCGTTCGGTCACGCCCTCTACTTCGCCGCCGGTGTCTACGGCACCGACATCCTGATCACCCGGGCCGGGCTGCCGCTGTGGCAGGCCGCGCCGCTGGCCATCGTCGGCGGAACCATCCTCGCCGGGCTGCTCGGCGCGGTGGCGCTGCGTACGGTCGGCATCGCCTTCGCCATGGTGACGCTGGCGTTCGCGCAGGTCGGGGCGATCCTGGTGGCCCGGGACTTCGGTGGGCTCACCGGCGGTGAGGAGGGGCTGCCGCTGGACGTCGCCGGGCTGCCGGACGGGCTGGTCGGTGTCACCAACACGGTCAACCTGTACTGGTTCGCGCTGGCGTATCTCGTGGTGGTGGTGTTCGTGGTGCACCGGGTCAGCGGCTCGCCGACCGGGCGGGTGCTGGCCGGGGTACGCGACGACGAGCGCCGCATCGGCGTGCTCGGGTTGGATCCGTACCGCTTCAAGCTTGTCGCCTTCACCCTGGCCGGCGGTCTCGCGGCGGCCGGCGGGGTGGTCTACTGCCTGATCGTCGGTGGTGCCTCGCCGCACATCACCAGCAGCGAACTGACCCTGTCGCTGCTGGTGATGGTGGTTCTCGGCGGGCCGGGTACCCGGTGGGGCCCGGTGCTGGGCGGCATCCTCTACATGTACCTGGACCACCGACTGGTGTCGTTCGGCACCTCCGACGCGGTGAACGCGCTGCCGGCGTTCCTCAGCCGGCCGCTGTCCCAGCCGCTGTTCGTGCTCGGCACGGTCTTCATCCTGGCCGTCTACTTCTTCCCCGGCGGCCTGGCCAGCCTCGCACCTCGCCTGACCCTGCTCCGTGACTCCCTGCGTCCCGGCTCCCGGCACCAGGGTTGATCACGAGGCCGGCGGGACGGCACGGACGGCGTGCCGTCCCGCCGCGCTAGCCTCAAGATCGGTGCTCCGGTCCAGTCCGACCTCCGGGCGGCCATCGTCGCTTCGGAACGGCGGCGGATCCGGACGGGAGCGTACGGGACAAGTGGTGACGGGAAGGACGGCATGAGCGAGCGGTTGGCCGTGGTCAGCGGCGGTGGCACGGGGATCGGAGCGGCCGTGGCGCGGGCGCTCGTCGTGGACGGGTGCTCGGTGCTGGTCGTGGGCCGGCGTGCGGAGGTGCTCACGGCGACCACCGAGCGGATCGGTGCCGAATGCGGCCGTCCCGACGCGATCCGTGCCGTGACGGCGGACCTCACCGACCCCGACGAGGTGGTGAAGGTGGTCGAGGCGGTCGGTGAACGACCGGTCGACGTGCTGGTCAACAACGCTGGCGGCTACCACAGCGCGGACCGGGACACGCTTGCCGGGATCGCCGCGAACTGGCGGGCGACCCTGGACACCAACGTGCTCACCGCGGTGCTGCTCACCGAGGCGTTGCGACCGGCACTGCGCCGGCCCGGCGGGCGGGTGATCCTGATCAGCTCCATCGCCGCGCAGCGCGGTGGCGGCGACGCGTACTCGGCGGCGAAGGCGGCGCTGCACGGGTGGGCGTACAGCCTCGCGGCCCAGCTCGGGCCGGACCAGATCACGGTCAACGTGGTCAGCCCGGGCTACGTCGCCGAGACCGAGTTCTTCGCCGGCCGGATGACCCCCGAGGGCCACGCGCAGCGGGTGGCCGCGACCCTGGTCGGCCGGGCCGGGGTGCCGGACGACGTCGCCGAGTCGGTGCGCTACCTGGCCAGCCCCGCCGCCGGCTACGTCACCGGCCAGGTGCTCGGGGTCAACGGGGGGTCGGTGCTCGGCCGCTGACCGATCAGTCGTTGAGCATGTCGTACGCGGCGGAAGGGGCTGACTGGGCCTGCTCATCGGTGAACGCGACGACCGCCGGCGCCGCACCGAAGTCGAAGTACTCGACCACGTACTCGGACGCCTTCTTCTTGCCGGCTGCCGGAAACTCCAGCGTCAGCGAGGACAGGTTGCCGTCCGCGCCGACCACCGCGCTGAGCGGGAGCTGCTCGTCGGCGTCGCCGAGCGCGGCCGCCAGGGCGTCCGCCAGCTCCGGCACGGCGGACAGGTCCACCACGCCGGTGTACGTCCCGGGCTCACCGGTCTGGACGTCGGTGGCCGCGCGGATGATCGCGTCGGTGTTGCCCGGGTCGGTGCCCTCGTAGGTGGGCAGAGAGTCCGGCCCCTCGATCTTCGCCGGATCCAGTTCCATCCACTTGGTGGGCAGCTTCATCAGCTTCTGGATGTCCTTGGCGCCCTTGAAGTTCACCTTCATCCAGGTGCGTGACTCGACCATCCGGAAGGACATCTCCAGCGTGAAGTCCTTGTCCTTGCTGACCGTGTCGATGTCCATGCCCCGGTTCGCCGGATCGACCACACCGGAGACGTCCCCCGAGGAGTCGCTGGTGGTGAAGCGGAAGGCCGGGTCCTGCTCGCCTGGCACGGCCGCCAGCAACTCCTGCTTCGGGTCCGGCGGTGGTGGAGCCGCCTCCGGGGTGGCCTCGTCGTCGCAGCCGGCAACCAGGGTCGCGGCCATCAGGGCGGCGGCCACGGCCGCGAGACGGCGGGTCGTGGCGGTGGTGCCGGTTCGCTGAGTCATCTCGTCTCTTTCTGCGGGATCGAACGGGAATGGTAGAACACACTTCCGGCCGCGGTGCGGCTCTGCCGCCGCACCGCTGGTAGAAACGTCGGATGGGCCAGGAACGGACGGCGGTACGGCAGCGGGCCGAGGCGGTGCTGCAGCGGCTGGCCGGCGCGCAGGCCCGGCTCCGCGAGGACCAGTGGCGGGCGATCGAGGCGCTGGTGGTGGATCGGCGTCGGGTGCTCTGCGTACAGCGCACCGGGTGGGGCAAGTCGGCCGTGTACTTCGTGGCGACCGCGTTGCTGCGCGACCGCGACGGTCAGGGCGCCGGCACCGAATCCACCGGCCCGACGGTCATCGTCTCGCCGTTGCTGGCCCTGATGCGTAACCAGGTCGACGCCGCGGCCCGCGCCGGCATCCGGGCCCGCACCATCAACTCGGCGAACCTGGACGAGTGGGACGCGATCACCGCCGAGATCCACGCCGGCACGGTGGACGTGCTGCTGATCAGTCCGGAACGGCTCAACAATCCGGACTTCCGGGACACCGTGCTGCCGAAACTGGCCGCCACCACCGGTCTGCTGGTGGTCGACGAGGCGCACTGCGTGTCGGACTGGGGGCACGACTTCCGGCCGGACTACCGACGGCTGCGCACCTTCCTCGGTAACCTGCCGGACCGCACCCCGGTGCTCGCGACGACCGCCACCGCGAACGCCCGGGTGACCCGGGACGTGGCCGAGCAGCTGGGCACCGAACCGACCGCGGCGACCGGGCCACGACCGGACGTCCTGGTGCTGCGCGGCAGCCTGGACCGGGAGTCGCTGCGGCTGGGCGTGCTCGACCTGCCGAGCCCGGCGCACCGGCTCGGTTGGCTCGCCGACCACCTGGATCGGCTCCCCGGCTCCGGCATCGTCTACACGCTGACGGTGGCCTCGGCGACCGAGACCGCCGAGTTCCTCCGCTCGCGCGGTTGGGCGGTGGCCGCGTACACCGGACAGGCCGAGGATGCCGACCGCCGCGCCGCCGAGCAGGACCTGCTGGACAACAAGATCAAAGCGCTGGTGGCCACCAGCGCGCTCGGCATGGGTTTCGACAAGCCGGATCTCGGCTTCGTCGTGCACCTCGGCGCACCGCCGTCGCCGATCGCGTACTACCAGCAGGTCGGCCGGGCCGGGCGGGCCGTCGAACACGCCGAGGTGCTGCTGCTGCCCGGCGCCGAGGACGCGGCCATCTGGCGGTACTTCGCCTCACTGGCCTTCCCGCCCGAGGAGCAGGTCCGCGCGGTGCTGGCCGCGCTGCACACCGACCGGCCGCTGTCCACGCAGGCCCTGGAGCCCCTGGTGGATCTGCGTCGGGCCCGGCTGGAACTGATGCTCAAGGTGCTCGACGTGGATGGCGCGGTCCGCCGGGTACGGGGGGGCTGGCTCGCCACCGGCGAGCCCTGGACCTACGACGAGGCCCGGTTGCGTCGCGTCGCCGCTGCCCGCACCGCCGAACAACAAGCCATGGTCGAGTACGCGGCGACCACCGGCTGCCGGATGCGCTACCTGCGCGAATGCCTGGACGATGCGGAGGCGGTCGACTGCGGCCGGTGTGACCGCTGCGCCGAGCCACTGTTCCCGCCCGAGGTGTCGGCGGCCGCGCTGACCGCCGCGCAGACCTTCCTCGGCCGCCCCGGGGTGCAGGTCGCGCCGAAGAAGCTCTGGCCGACCGGGCTGGAGTCGGTCGGCGTGCCGTTGAAGGGGCGCATCGCCCCGACGGAACAGGCGCTGCCCGGCCGCGCCGTCGGCCGGCTGTCGGATCTCGGCTGGGGCGGTCGGCTGCGCGGGCTGGTCGGCCCGGACGCGCCGGACGGCCCGGCGCCCGACGACGTGGCCGCCGCCGTCGTCGAGGTGCTCAAGGCATGGGCGCACGGTGACGACCCGTGGCCGGACCGCCCGGCCGGGGTGGTCGCGGTCGGCTCCCGAACCCATCCGGAACTGGTCGGTTCGCTCGCCGAACGGATCGCCGCCGTCGGCCGGCTGCCGCTGCTGGGCCAGGTGATCACCGGCGGGTCGGTGGCCGCCGACGGTCCGCGTGGCAACAGCGCGCAGCGGGTACGCGCCCTGCACGGCACCCTCACCGTCCCCGCCGATCTCGCTTCCGCCGTCGCCGACCTGGACGGCCCGGTGCTGCTGGTGGACGACCTGGTCGACTCCGGCTGGACCATGACGATGGCGGCCCGGGAACTCCGCCGTGCCGGTGCCACCGGCGTGCTGCCGCTCGCACTCGCGGTCGCCGGCTGAGGATGCGACCGGAGCCACGATCCGGTCGACCCGCCGAGTGCCCGATCGGCCCGGCGGTACGGTGGGCGCATGGCTGACCAGGCACCCGACGCGCCCGCGCTCGGGTCGGTACGCACCGCCGAGCGACCAGTCGCCGGCCAGGAGTCAGGCGCGACTCCGGCCGGTCAGGCGCCTGGTGCGGCCTCGGCCGTGCCGGACCGGGCCACGCTGCGGTTGGCCCTGGTGATCGGCGGGCTCGTGCTGGCGGTGCTGCTCGGGTTCGGGCTCGGTCGGCTCAACGGGGGCGGTGGCCCGACGGCGGCCGGCGACACCGACAGCGCGTTGGCCGACCACTCCCACGCCCCCGGTGCCGGTGCGCACTCGCACGGCACCGACCAGAACGGGGCGGCCGAGGCCGGCGGTCTGGCGGTCAGCCGCGACGGCTACACCCTGACCCCGTCGACCGCCGAGTTCACCGCCGGGAAGGCGGGTGAGCTGCGGTTCCAGATCCGGGACGGGCAGCGTCGGGCGGTCACCCGGTTCGCGGTGGTGCACGAGAAGCCGATGCATGTGATCGTGGTGCGTCGGGACCTGTCCGGCTACCAGCACCTGCACCCGACCATGGCGGCGGACGGCACCTGGTCGGTGCCGCTGGCGCTGCCGTCGCCCGGCATATGGCGCGCGTACGCCGACTTCACCGCCGTCGCCGGCGACGGCCGGCAGACGGCGACGACGCTGGGGGTGGACCTGGTCGCGCCCGGCGGCTACACGCCCCGTGAACTGCCCACTCCGGCGACCACGGCCCGGGTCGACGACTTCACCGTCACGTACCAGGGCATTCCCCAGCCCGGGCTCACCGTGCCACTCGACTTCCGGATCACCGGGGCGGACGGCGCGACCCCGGCGCTGGAGCCTTACCTCGGCGCGTACGGTCACCTCGTCGCCTTGCGTGAGGGTGACCTCGGCTACCTGCACGTACATCCGGAGGCGGAGCTGGTCGACGGTGCGATCCGGTTCTGGCTCACCACACCCGCGCCCGGGCGGTACCGGCTCTACCTGGACTTCGCGACCGGGGGAGAGGTACGCACGGCAGAGTTCACGGTGTCGGTGCCCTAACGGCTGGGTCAGCCCGCCGTGCGGCGCATCGGTGCGGCGGTGGGGTCCGCCGGCCGGCGGACCGGGCGTCGGGCGAGGTAGCGCAGCAGGTCGCGGATGTGGTGTTTCTCCTCCGCCGGCACCGCCGGATCCGCCAACCGTTGCAGGATCACCCGCACATCGGCCTCCACCGGGCCGTCGTCGCCGCGTCGCCACGACCCGGGGCCCGCGTCGGGTAGGCCGAGGGCACGGAAGGCAGCCGCCACCGGCAGGTCGAGCGCGGCGCAGAAGCCGCGAACCTTGGCCAGCTCGGGATAGTCCTGCCAGTCGCCGGCGAGCCAGCGGAAGACGGTCGAGCGACCGACGCCGGTGTGGGCGGCCAGGTCGGTGACGGTCCAGCCGCGTTCCTCGCGGGCGTTGTCGATGGCCCGGCGCACGAAACGCGCGAAGGCCATCTGCGGCGAAACCTCTGCCGAACCCATTCGGTGGGTCTACCCTCCCGACCGGCACCCGACGGTGCGCTCTTCGAGGGTAGTACGGGAACGGCGCTCGACAACTGACTGATCGACCAGACGATTCCGGTGGTGAGCCGCGCACCCGTCACACCGTCGACGAAGCCTGCGTGAGCAGCGTCTCCAACCGGGGTGTGACCTGCCACTGGGCGACCAGGTCCCGGTACTCCGTGCGCTGGGCGGCGGTCGGGTCGGCACCGGTTCGTCGGGCCCGGATGAGCAGGTTTCGGGGGGTGTGCGCGGAGTCGACGAACTCGACCACCTCGGCCCGGTAGCCGTGCAACCGCAGCAGCCCGGCACGCAGCGCGTCGGTGAGGACGTCCGCGAAGCGCTCCCGCAGGATGCCCTGCCGGGTGAGCAGGTCGTACGGCCCCGGTGCCGGCCGGTTACGCAGCTGCGTAGCGACGTCGTGGTGGCAGCACGGCGCGGCGAGCACCCAGCGGGCGTGCCAGCCCACCGCCCGGGCCAGCGCCTCGTCGGTGGCGGTGTCGCAGGCGTGCAGTGCGAGCACCAGGTCGGGCGGCGGTTCGACAGCCGCGTCGGCGATCGTGCCGGCGACGAAACGCACCCGCCCGGCCCAGCCCAGCCGCTCGGCCAGCTCGGTGTTGCGGCGGCGCTGGTCGTCGCGCACGTCCACACCCACCAGCTCGACGTCGAGACCCGACCGGGACAGATAGCGGTACGCGGCGAAGGTCAGGTACGCGTTGCCGCAGCCCAGGTCCACCACTCGCAGCGGTCGGTCCAACTGCCCGGCCAGCCCGTCCGGAAGGGTGGCGGTCAGCGCCCGTAGGAACGCGTCCACCTGCCGCCGCTTGGCCGCCGAGCCGCCGATCTCGGCGAAGAGCGGATCGCCCGGATCGAGCAGGTAATCCTTGGCCCGGTCGTGCCCGGAGGCTGCCGCTGGAGCAGCAGACCGGCTCGCCGTGCTGCGGTGCACCTGGGCCTCGCCCGACTTGGTGACCCGCAGTTGCAGGGTGGCCTCGGCGGTCTCCACATGCCAGTTGCCGAACGGCTCGGCCAGCAGCGCCTCCACTGCGGCGTCCGCCTCGGCTCCCGGGCTCAGGTTGCAGGTGTGTGGCCGGGCCCCGTCGGAGGTGGAGATCTGCAGCCGCTGACCGGCCTTGAGGGCGACGGGGCGCAGCTCGGCCCGGATCACCGAGGGGCGCTGGC
Organism: Micromonospora sp. ATLC16; assembly: GCF_057196645.1. Classification (NCBI taxonomy): domain Bacteria; kingdom Bacillati; phylum Actinomycetota; class Actinomycetes; order Micromonosporales; family Micromonosporaceae; genus Micromonospora; species Micromonospora sp. ATLC16. The sequence goes on along the minus strand of NZ_JBXUOW010000025.1, from coordinate 17,856 downwards.
CGCGCCGCCGTCCGGCCGCCACGGCCCGGGTGAGGGCCGGTCCGAGCAGCATCGAGCGAACCTCGGCCAGGGCGGAGTCCAGTGGTTCGGGCATCGCTCCATCTTTCGGCACACTTCGGCGGCATCGTCAGCTGGCAGGCGGCAAGTGACCGCCTTGCGCACACCATCCGGCAGCTCTGCTTCAACCGGCGCACAGGTTTCGGCGCGTAGCCGGTGCGTGGAGTGAAGCAGAGCAAAGGGGGCGGACAGCAAGCACCGCCCGGGCGGCGACGGGTCGGTCAGCGGCGCTGGCCGCTTTCCGCCGCCTCGGGCGGTACGTCCGTCAGTCGGTGGTCGCCTCGGCCGGCGTACCGCTGTCGGCTGCGGCACCACGGCGGCGCCGGCGGCGACGCGGGCGCGGAGTGGCCTCACCGGCGCCGTCCTCGCCGCGGTCGGTGACCGCCTCAGCGGGCCCGCCGTCGACGGCCGTCGACGCGTTCTCGGCACCTGCCACCGCCTCGCCGGCCCGGCGACGCCGGCGACGTCGGGGGGTACGGGTGCCTTCCTCGGCGTCACTCGCGGTGGCGTCGGTCGGCGTGGTGTCGGCACCGTCCCGCCGGCGACCCCCGCCGCCGTGTCCACGGCCGCCCTCACCACGGCCGCCCTCACCACGGCCGCCCTCACCGCTACCACGGCGGCGGGTACCGCGCGGCTCGCCCCGCCGGGAGCGGCCACCACCCAGGTCCTCCTCGACCTCGGCGGCCAGTCCCGCACGGGTGCGTTCCGCGGTCGGCAGGGTGCCGGTGACCTCGGTGGAGATGTGCAGGTCGGTGTAGACATGCGGCGAGGTGTGGTACGTCTCCGGCGGCTCGGGCATGTCCAGGCCGAGCGTCTTGTCGATGATCCGCCAGCGGGGCATGTCGTCCCAGTCGACGAAGGTCACCGCGACACCGCTCGCGCCGGCCCGACCGGTCCGGCCGATCCGGTGGGTGTAGGTGTCCTGGTCTTCCGGACAGTCGTAGTTGATCACGTGGGTGACGCCGCTGACGTCGATACCCCGGGCTGCCACGTCGGTGGCGACCAGGGTGTCGATCTTGCCGGCCCGGAACGCCCGCAGGGCCCGCTCACGGGCACCCTGCCCCAGGTCGCCGTGCACCGCCGCGACCGCGAAGCCACGGAAGTCCAGGTCCTCTGCGACGCGGTCGGCGGCCCGCTTGGTCCGGGTGAAGATGATGGTCAGCCCGCGGCTGTCCGCCTGGAGGATCCGGGTCACGACCTCGATCTTGTTCATCGAGTGGGTGCGGTAGACGAGCTGCTCCGTCTGCGGTGACGGGCCCGTCTCGGCCGTGTGCCCGGCGTGGATGGTGATCGGGTGACGCAGGAAGCGGCGGGACAGCGTCACGATCGGATCCGGCATGGTCGCGGAGAAGAGCATGGTCTGCCGATCCTCCGGCAGCATCGCCAGGATCCGCTCGACGTCGTCGAGGAAGCCGAGGTCGAGCATCCGGTCGGCCTCGTCCAGCACCAGTGCGCGTACCCCGTGCAGGCGCAGATGCTTCTGCTTGGCGAGGTCCAGCAGCCGCCCCGGAGTGCCGACGAGGATCTCCACGCCCTTGCGCAACGCCTCGATCTGCGGCTCGTACGCGACGCCGCCGTAGATCGGCAGCACCCGTACGCCCCGGGTGCGGCTGGCGGCGGCGATGTCCTTGGCGACCTGGATGCCCAGCTCGCGGGTTGGTACGACGACAAGTGCCTGCGGCAGCCCGTCGCCACCCTCGTCGGGTGCGAAGACCCGCTCCAGCAGCGGTACGCCGAAGCCCAGCGTCTTGCCGGTGCCGGTCGGCGCCTGCCCGATCAGGTCAGCTCCGCGCAGCGCGATGGGCAGCGCATACTCCTGAATGGCGAAGGCGCGGGTGATGCCGGACGCGGCCAGCGCGTCGACGGTCTCGGCGCGGGCGCCGAGCTCGGCGAAGGTCGGTGCCTCCGGTCGGACCGGAGCGGTCGGGGCCAGTTCCTGGCCGTCGATGAGGTCTTGAATCGGCTCACTCATGTGGATTTGGGGGTGCCCTCTCGTGGGTGCGCCCCGTCATGTCCTCAGGGCGCGTTCGGTATGGCGCGGGCCACACGGTCGGCGGCAGAGAGCCGGGCGGACCGGGCCGCACGCGCGCCGTGGGTCGGACTTCGACCGGATCGGAGTTGACTCCGGCCGGATCGGCGCCTACGGCAACTGCTCCATGCTACCTGAACGGGCCAAACAGCGTCCCGATTCCGCAGGGGTCGGTGGCGACGCAAAGGTTTGTAAGTGGCCCGCATCACATTTTGCTGGGGTGGGTGGTCCGCGCGGGCCTGCCGGTGCCCCGGCCGGACGGCAGCCTGCGCACGTCTCCGCCCCCACCCCGCCCGGCCACGCCGTCGGGTGGCCGACCGGCTCACCGCGCTCGGCACGCCGCCGGACGACGCGATCACCGACGACTTCCTCCGGGAGATCGCGATCGCGCGGGGTGGGCCCGACCGTCAGCTGGTCCTCGACGTGCTGCCCGAGTCGCGGTACGCGGAGTTCGCCGCCGCGCCGAGATTCGGCTCGCCATCGAGGCCGACCCAGCCTGGCGGGCCGGCTGTCGATGTGGACCCGACGTCTGGTCGGCGAGGCGCTGTCCCGGGCGGGGCGCGTCGCCGCCGCCGACCACGGGGCACTCACCGCGCTGATCGCCGCGCACACCGCGCGGATGGCCGCCGTCGGGCTCAACAACTGAACAGGGACCGGCAACAGGCGGTGTGGCGAGGCGCCCCGCCCCGCCGGTCCTGTCGCCGGTCCGGCAGAACGTCAGCGGACGGTGAAACCCACCGCCCGAGGCGACGCCTCGGCGATCTCGACGTAGGCCACCTTGCCGACCGGCACGATCACTCGCCGCCCCTTCTCGTCGGTCAGGGAGAGAGTGCCCTCGCCCCTGGCGATGGCGTCGGTCACGATCTGCTCGATCTCGGCCGGCGACTGCGCGCTCTCCAGGACCAGCTCGCGCGGCGCGTACTGCACGCCGATCTTGACCTCCACTGTGCCTCCTCCATCGGGCGAAATGGCCGCCCTGCGAAGGCTATCCGATCACAAGGTCGAAGGTCAGGCTGACTCACCTTGCAGCGGGAAGCTGGCGATGCCCCGCCAGGACAGCGCCGCGACCAACGCCTCGGCCTCGGCCTTGGGCACCTGGCGACCGCCGGCCAACCAGAACTGCGCGGCGGTCTCGGCCGCGCCCACCAGGCCCGAGGCGAGCAGCTCGGCGTGCGCCCGGCTGACCCCGGTGTCAGAAATGATCGTGTCGGTGATCGCCGCGATGCAGCCCTGCCCGACCCGCTCCACGCGCTGCCGCACGGCCGGCTCGTTGCGCAGATCCGACTCGAAGACCAGCCGGAAGGCCTCGCTCTCGTGGTCGACGAAGTCGAAGTACGCCCGCACCGAGGCGCTGACCCGCTCCTTGTTGTCGGTGGTGCTCCCCATCGCGTCGTGCACCTTGGCGACTATCGCGTCACAGTGCGTGTCCAGCAGCGCGAGATAGAGCTCCATCTTGCCGGGGAAGTGTTGGTACAGCACCGGCTTGGAGACCCCGGCCCGCTCGGCGATGTCGTCCATGGCCGCAGCGTGGTAACCCTGCGCGACGAACACCTCCTGAGCAGCGGCAAGTAGCTGCTTGCGGCGCGCCGAACGGGGCAGGCGCGTGGGTCGTCCGGCGGTCTGGGCGCCGTTCCCCACAGCGGTCATGGGAACCTCCGAGGTTGTCGTACGGGCCGGCATTTCACCCGAACCGGTCGGGGGCCCCTCGGCCCCTCGCGGAATTGGCCCGCCGCTGTAACTTATCGCCACTGTCGCCACACGGTAGCCTCAGCGGGGGCGACCAAGGAGCGCGCGGTGAGTGAAACAGGGCAACCCGGTGCCGCCACCCCGGGAGAGCACGGCGACGGGACGGGTCAGCGTGATGACCTGGCCCGTTCCGGCAACGGGTGGGCGCCGCCACCGGTCGACTGGTCGTGGGGTCCCGAGGTCGTGCCCGGTTCCGAAACGACCAGGCCGCGGCCGGAGTCCCCGTCCGGTTGGGCCATCGCCTCGTCACGGCACGCCGATCTGCCCGCTCCCGTCGGTGAGCAGGTGGAGTCGGAGCGGCCCGTGCGGGTCAACGGGAACCACGTCAACGGCCACCGGACGAACGGCACGCCCGTCGCGGACCAGACGCCGGCCAACCGGCACGCCCCGGTCAGCGCCCCGCCCGGCCTGCGTGGGCCGGCTCAGGAGCCCGGCAAGGACCGGCTTGTCGTACCGGCCCCCCGCCCGGCACCGTCCGGCGAGCCACCGGTGACCACCGGCACCAGCCTGCCGACCTCGTCGCCCCCGGCCGTGCAGGTGCCGCCCGTCGGCACCGCTCCCTCCGGCTTCGAGATGCCACCCGGCCTGCACGCACCCACCGCCGAACGGTCCGGTGAGGGCCCGACGGGTGGCCGGCAGCAGAGCTGGGACGACGGATTCCCGTCGGAGCCGGCCGGCGAGCCCTGGATGACCGCGCCGGTCGCCGATCAGGCCGCCGGGCCGAACGACCACCCTTCGGCCGGCAGCGACCAGCCCGCCCGCTGGTCGGACGCGTCGGGCGGCACCGAGCAGCCCGCCCGTTGGTCGCCTGCCGACCGGCCCGCCGGTGATGCGGACCGACCCGGCTGGGCCCAGCCCGGCCCAGCCCGCGACTGGGCGCCGCCGTGGGCACGCGACGATGGTGAGCCCGCCGACCGCCGGTCCCGCGAGGTGCCGGCCCGCAACTGGGCCAGCGAGCCCAGCCGCCCGTACGAGCCGGTCCGCGCCGAGCCGACTCGCCCGTACGAGCCGGTCAGTGCGGAGCGGCCCCGGTCGTACGAACCCCGCCGGGATGCCGAGACCGCCCCGGAAGGCGAGTCACCCGCCGCGCCCGATCCCGTGGACGAGTCGCCCGCCGTCGATCCGACCAGCGCGCCCCCGATCCCGCAGCCGCCCTCGTGGGCGCGGGCGTCCGAGGTGCCACCGGTCGAGCAGCGCCCGTCCTGGGCGCTGCCCCCGGCCAGCGGCGATCCGACAAGTGCCCGGCCGGCGCCCCAGCGGCCGTCGTGGGCGCGTGCGCCCGAGGTGCCGTCGGCGGAGGAGCGGCCGTCCTGGGCGCTACCGCCGGTCAGCGGTGCGCCGGCGAACGAGGGCCTGCCCTGGGCTACGCGGAACGAGGAGGCACCGTCCTGGGGTGGCCGGTCCGGTGGCCAGCCGACCGACGAGCGTCTGCCGTGGGCGCCGCATCCGGCCAGTTCTCCGCCGGCCGGCACGCCGTCCGGTGCCGTCGCTCCGATCAGCGCCCCACCGGCCGGAACCCGGTCGGCCGTCCCCACCGGCAGCGTGCCGCAGCCCGGCACGCCGAGCCGGCGGGAGACACCCGATCCCGGCGCCACGCCACCGTTCGCCGAGGCCCGGTCGGCCGCTGATCCTCCCGGGTATCGACCGTTCCGGCTGCGGCCGGTTCCGGACGAGCCGACATCCGTGCCCGCCTCGACGCCTGCCCCGCCGGACCCGACCACCGGGCCGGCCGCGACGGACCAGGTTCCGGGTGAGTCCGGTCGTCGCGAGCGCACCCCTTCTGCGCCCGTCCCGACGAGTGCAGTCCCCTATGCGGCACGCCGGTCCGCGCCCGATCCGGCGCCGCCGCCCGAGTCGGCCGGCGACCGATCGCAGGACAGCACCACGGCGGTGTTGCCGCAGCGCGTCCCTGCCGAACCGGACGTGCCCGTCGTGCCGGAGCCGCCTGCTGTGGAGCCACCCGCCGAAACCCCGGAACTCGCCCGGATCGCCACTCATCTCCGCCGTGACGACGAGCCGGCCACGCTGCGGGACCGGCCGGAGGGCTTCGACGTCAACGCGATCCTCGCCGCGGTCCGAGGAGTCGAGGGCGTCCGCGACGCCGCCCTGCGGCGTACCCCCGCAGGGGCGCACAGCCTGCGCCTCGACCTCGCCGACGGTGCCGACCCGGCCGAGGTGAGCCGCCATGTCGCTCGGCTGTTGCAGGAGCGGATGGGGCTCGCGGCGGCACCGCGCGGCCTGCCCGGAGTGCCCGCCACACCGGTGCGTCGACGCGCTGCGGAGAGCCGGACCGAGGCGGGTGAGACGCGTCCGGTCGTCGAGCCACGGCGGCCGTCCGCCCGACCCGGTGGCAGCACCCGGACGGAGACTCCGCCGAGCCGCCCGGAGACCGTGCCGGAGACCACCCGGCGGCGCCGGCAGTCACCGGCTCCGCACCGGGGCCGGGCGGTCGTGGACGAGGCGGGTGCGGCGGGCAGTCCGGCGACCCTCGGCGCCTCCTACTCCGGCGGCCAACTCACCACGACCGAGTCCGCGCCGTCGCGGCCGCTGGACACCGGCGGGGTGCCGGGTCCCCGGGTGGTGCTCGACCACGTCCAGGTGAGCACGTTCGGGCTTGACGCCAACGTCGAGGTCCGGCTGGTCGCGGGCGACCACAACGCCTCGGGGCACGCCACCGGACCGGCCGTGGACGGCTTCGTGTTGCGGTTGTGCGGCATCGCGGCGGCGGCGGCGATCGACGAGCTGCTCTGCGCCGCCGTTCCCACGGCGGAACGTGGACGCTGCTTCGTGGAGCACGCCGCGGTGGTGCCGTTCGGCAACTGCGAGGTGGCCACCGTGGTGGTGCTGCTGGTCTGCGACGGATGGGTCGAGCAGTTGGCCGGTTCCGCCCTGGTGGCCGGCGATCCCCGGCAGGCGGTGGTACGCGCGACCCTGGCCGCGGTCAATCGTCGACTGGAGGCGCTGCTGGCGTGAGCCGTTCCGGGCAGACTGGAACGGTGAAGCCTGCCACCCTCTGGCCCGAACGACTGTTGCCCGCGCACACGGTTCCGCCGCCCTGGCCGGGGCGCGAGGTGCGACTCGACGGAGCGGTCACCTACGTCCGGGAGACGCCGGCCACCGGACCGGACGCCGAACCAGCGTTGTACGTGCACGGCCTCGGCGGCTCGTCGCAGAACTGGACCGACCTGGCCGGCCTGCTCGCCGAGCGGCTGGATGGTCAGGCGATCGACCTGCCCGGCTTCGGCCGCAGCGAGCCCGGTCGGCGCTACACCGTGCCGGTCTTCGCCGACCGGGTGATCCGCTGGATCGAGTATTCCGATCGCGGGCCGGTGCACCTGTTCGGCAACTCGCTGGGTGGCGCGATCTCGGTACGGGTGGCCGCCCTCCGGCCGGATCTGGTCCGAACGCTGACCCTGGTGTCGCCGGCCCTGCCGTTCCTCGACTTCCGCCGGTCGTTGCAGGGCCGGATGCTGCCGTTGCTGGCGATCCCCCGGGGCGAACGGGTGGCCGCCTGGCGGCTGGCCCGGCTTGCGCCGGAGGTGATGGCCCAGCAGGCGATGGAGGCGTGTGTGGCTGATCTCAGCCGGATCTGCGATCAGCGTCGGCGTGAGGCGCTTGAGGAGATCCGGATCCGCTACGAGGCGGAGCACTACGCGGCGGCGTACGTGCGCACCTTCCGTGGCCTGGTATCCAGCTTCGTGCGGTCGTACCTGCCCGGGTCGGGCTCGCTGTGGCGGATGGCCGGCATGGTGCGTGCCCCGTCGCTGGTCATCGGGGGTCGGCGGGACCGGCTGGTCGATGTACGGGTCGCGCCACAGGCCGCGCGGGTCATCCCGGACAGCCGACTCATGATGATCAACGATGTCGGTCACGTGGCTCAGTTGGAGGTTCCGCGCCTGGTGGCCCGGGCGGTGTTGGGGCTACTCGCCGAGACGGGGGAACCCGCCCGCCGGGCCGACCTGGCAGGATGACCGGGTGCACAGCCCTGGTAGCCGTCGTCGACCGGCGCATTCCGTTGGCCGTCATGCCGCCCGGTGGGGCCGTGATGGTCGGGCGGCGGACCAGACCGTGTCCGCCGAGGGCGGGGGACGTCGTGGCCGGCCCGGAACGGGGGTCATGATCCGGGTGGCGGTGCTGGTGACCGCCGTCGGTGCCGCGGCGGCGATGGTGGCCGGCGGTGCCGGAGTGGGCTCGGGTGCGGCCGGCGAGGTCGACCCGGTGTTCCTCGAGCCGGCCGTGACCCTGACGCCCGTCACGACGCCGTCGCCGGTGTCCCGGTCGCCTGCGGTGAGGTCACCGTCGCCGACGGCGCCCGTCCTCCAGGAGCCTGGTGCGATCCCGTCGACCGGCCCGGGTCGGTTCGGGTACGACGACCGGACCGGCCCGGTGCTGGGTACGGCCGGTGACCTCCGGCGCTACCGGGTGGCGGTGGAGTCCGGCTCCGGCGTGGACGCGGGTGAGTTCGCCCTGGCGGTGCGCGCTGCGCTGGCCGGCCCGGGCAGTTGGGTGGACAGCGGCCGGCTGCGGCTGCGGCAGGTCGGGGGCACCGCTCGTCACGACTTCACCGTGTACCTGGCCACGGCCGGGACGGCGGGCCGGATGTGCGCCGCCGGGGGGGTGGACATCCGGGTCGGTGGTCGGCCGTACACTTCCTGCCGCGCGCCGGGAAAAGCGATCATCAACCTGGACCGCTGGCGGTTGTCGGTGCCGCATTTCGTCGAGGCCGACGTGCCGCTGTCGCTGTATCGGACCTACGTGGTCAACCACGAGGTCGGTCACGAGTTGGGTAACCGGCATGAGCGCTGCCCGGGCCGTGGCGAGCCCGCTCCGGTGATGATGCAGCAGACGCTTTTCCTCAAGGGGTGCGTCGCGAACCCGTGGCCGTACCTGGACGGCCGGCGGTACGCGGGCCCGCCGCTGTGAGCGCATGCACCGTGAACGGCACCCGGTCGATCAAAACGCGGTGATGTGCCGCAATAGGGTGCGACGATGACGCCATGCCCTCTTTGCCCCTTTGGTGTGCCTACCGCCGCGCCAAGCATTCGCCGGAGTCCGAAGACCGGCACCGTAGGCCGGTGGTCCCGCACCGGGTGGTCGTGACGCTGGGCATGGCGCTGGTGCTGGCCGCCACCGCGACGGTGCTGCTGCCCGGGACCGGACAGCGGGTGCCCGCCCCGGACCAGGGCCTCGGAAACCGGATCGCGTCCGGAGCGGGAGGCGACGACCGGGTCGAACCGAGCCGGTATCCATGGGCGGGCGTCGGCAGCTTCACGGTGGCCGGCGGCCACTCGCCGGTGCACGGCGAGGACGGTCCGGTGGCCCGCTACCGGGTCGCCGTCGAACAGGGCACCGGCCAGAACCCGGCCGCCTTCGCCGCCGCCGTCGACAAGGTGCTGGCCGACCCGCGCAGCTGGATCGGCACCGGGCAGCTGAGCGTGCAGCGGATCGAAGAGGCGGAATCGGCTGATTTCACCATCTACCTGGCCACTCCGCGCACCTCCGAGGTGATGTGCGCGGAGGGAGGACTGAGCACCGAGGGCTACACCTCGTGCCGGCTACCCGGGCAGGTCGTCATCAACCTGGCCCGCTGGCTTGAGGCGGTGCCGGACTACGGCGCACCGCTGGAGGTCTACCAGGCGTACGTGATCAACCATGAGGTCGGGCACGAATTCGGGGAGGGACACGAGGCATGCCCGGCGCCGGGCGACCCGGCACCGGTCATGCAGCAGCAGACGTACGGCCTGGACGGCTGTCTGCCGAACGCCTGGCCGATCCTCGACGGGCACCGGTACGCCGGCGAACTGGACGGTTGACCACGGCGGCGGCGAGCGACGCCGACGCGGCCGGTATTCCCGCTCCCGCATAGCGGGCGACGTGTCCCTGCTCATGGTCGATGGGTGCGTCGGCGAGCGACAATGGCCCGGTTGCCCACCATCGATCCCGGGGAGTCCACCGTGTCGCTGCCCCCGCTCGTCGAACCCGCCGCCGAGCTGACCGTTGACGAGATCCGCCGCTACTCGCGTCACCTGATCATCCCCGACGTCGGGGTCACCGGTCAGAAGCGGCTGAAGAACGCCCGGGTGCTCTGTGTCGGCGCGGGTGGCCTCGGTTCGCCCGCCCTGATGTATCTGGCTGCCGCCGGTGTCGGCACGCTGGGCATCATCGACTTCGACACCGTCGACGAGTCCAACCTCCAGCGCCAGATCATCCACGGGGTCTCCGACGTCGGCCGTTCGAAGGCCGAGTCGGCCGCGGCGAGCATCCGCGAGATCAACCCGCTGGTCAACGTGGAGATCCACAACACCGCGCTGGACCGGGACAACGTCCGCGACATCTTCGCCCAGTACGACCTCATCGTCGATGGCACCGACAACTTCGCCACCCGTTACATGGTCAACGACGCGGCGGTGCTGCTCGGCAAGCCGTACGTCTGGGGGTCGATCTACCGCTTCGACGGCCAGGCGTCGGTGTTCTGGGCCGAGCACGGCCCCTGCTACCGCTGCCTGTACCCGGAGCCCCCGCCGCCCGGCATGGTCCCCTCCTGCGCCGAGGGCGGCGTACTGGGCGTGCTCTGCGCCTCGATCGGCTCGATCCAGGTCAACGAGGCGATCAAGCTGCTCGCCGGCATCGGTGACCCGCTGGTCGGCCGGCTGATGGTCTACGACGCGCTGGAGATGAGCTACCGCAAGATCAAGGTCCGCAAGGATCCGAACTGCGTGCTCTGCGGTGAGAACCCGACGCTCACCGATCTCATGGAGGACTACGAGGACTTCTGCGGCGCGGTGTCGGTGGAGGCCCAGGAGGCGGTCGTCGACGCGACCATCACCGCATCCGAGCTCAAGGAGTGGCAGGACGCCGGCAAGGACGTCTTCCTCGTCGACGTCCGGGAGCCGGCCGAGTACGAGATCGTCCGCATCCCCGGTGCCACCCTGATCCCGAAGGGCGAGATCCTCTCCGGTGAGGCGCTGTCCAAGCTTCCGCAGGACCGGCAGATCGTGCTGCACTGCAAGTCCGGCGTTCGGTCCGCGGAGGCGTTGGCCGCATTGAAGGCGGCTGGTTTCCGCGATGCGGTGCACGTGCAGGGCGGGGTGCTCTCCTGGATCAAGCAGATCGATCCGTCGCTACCCGCCTACTGATCCGACGGCGAGGGATCCCGCAGCCAGGACCATGGGGCACGGGCCCCCTCGCCGCTACCCTGCCGTTGGTCGGATCTCACCTATCCGTCCTCCTGAGGCGAGATCACGTCTGCGTCGGTAGCGTGGCCGCCGTGGTCGACATCGACGCCGCGACCGGGTTTGTGGTGGCTCACGGAGACGGGGTGGAGCGTGCCCGCCTGTCCTGGCTGCGTACCGGCACGCAGCCACCGCCGGAAGTGCTCGACAGCGCCGAGGTGGGGCAGACACTTGGCGGCGGCTGGCCGGCGTCCTGGGGCGACGAGGTTGCTTCGGTCGACGCGACCTGCTTCCGCCTCGCGGAACTGGACGACCTCGGCGCGCTGGGCCGCCCGAGCGCCCGCCGGGCACTGGACTGGCTCGCCGCCGGCCAGCAGCGTGACGGCTGCTGGGAGGAGGATAAGGCCCTCGCGGACTCCGCTCCCGAGTGGGCCCGTCCGGGTGACCCGGAGGCGCGGCTGTATCTGACCGCCAACGCCGCCTTCTGGCTGACGGTGGCGGGCCTGGACGCGCGGGCCGCCGGGCCGTTGGACCACCGGGTCGGTGGGGCGTACGCCGGGGTGGTGCATGCCGCCAGCCAGGCGCTCGCCACTCAACTGCGCCCCGACGGGAGTTGGCCGTCCTTCCTGGCCGCCGGATGGCTCAGCGCGGCAGTCCTGCACCGGCAGCAGATGTTCTACGAGTCGGCGCAGATAAAGGCGGTGTTGGCGGAGCGGTTGCCGCGGGCGTCGGCGGCCGACGCCGCCTGGCTCGCGGTGACGCTGCGCCGGGTGGGCGTCGATCATCAGGAGTGGACACTGGTGGCCGCCCGACGCCGGCTCACCGAGACCCAGCGCAGCGACGGCGGCTGGAGCAGTGACGACGGCCACCAGTTCGACGTGCACGCCACCCTCGCCGTCATCCGCGCCTTCCGCTGACCCCAACCGGCGTGCCCGGCCCCGGGTTGATCATGAGGTTAGCGGTCCCGGTAAGCGCCTTCCATGCCGCTAACCTCATGATCAACAAGGTGGGGTGGGGTGGGGGGTTAGGGGCGGAGGTGGCCGGTGCCGGTGACGACGTACTTGGTGCTGGTCAGTTCGGGGAGGCCCATGGGGCCGCGGGCGTGCAGCTTCTGGGTGGAGATGCCGATCTCGGCACCGAAGCCGAACTCGCCGCCGTCGGTGAACCGGGTCGAGGCGTTGACCATCACGGCCGCCGAGTCGACCCGGGCCACGAACTCCCGGGCGGCCGACTGCGAGTCGGTGACGATCGCCTCGGTGTGGCCGCTGCCGTACCGCCGGATGTGCGCGACCGCCGCGTCCAGCGAGTCCACGACGGCGGCGGAGATGTCGGCGGCGAGGTACTCGGTGCCGAAGTCCTCGTCGGTGGCCGCAACCACGGCCTCGGAGTAGGCCGCGACCCGCTCGTCGCCGTGCACGGTCACCCCGGCCTCGGCGAACGCGGCCAGCATCGTCGGCAGGAATGCGTCGGCGACGTCGGCGTGCACCAGCAGCGACTCCGCGGTGTTGCAGGTGGACAGGCGCTGCGTCTTCGCGTTCAGGGCGATCGCGACCGCCATCGCGACATCGGCGGCGGCGTCCACGTAGACGTGACAGTTACCGACCCCGGTCTCGATCACCGGCACTGTCGACTCCTCGACCACCGTGCGGATCAGCGACGCACCGCCGCGCGGGATCAGCACGTCGACCAGGCCCCGAGCCCGCATCAGCTCCTTGACGGAGTCGCGGGTGCTGGCGTCGACCAGCTGCACCGCGTCCGCGGGCAGCCCGGCCCCGTCGACGGCATCGCGTAGCACCGTCACCAGCGCCGCGTTGGAGTGCGCGGCGGAGGAGGAGCCGCGCAGCAGCGCCGCGTTGCCGGCCTTCAGGCAGATCCCGGCGGCGTCCACGGTCACGTTGGGCCGCCCCTCGTAGATGACGCCGACCACCCCGAACGGCACCCGGATCTGCCGCAGCTCCAGCCCGTTGGGCAGGGTCGAGCCGCGGACCACCTCGCCCACCGGGTCGGGCAGCGCGGCCATCTGGCGCAGCGCGTCGGCGATGCCGGCCACCCGCCCCTCGTCGAGGGCGAGCCGGTCCAGCACGGCCGCGCTCAGCCCGGCGTCCCGCCCGGCCGCCAGGTCCGCGGCGTTCGCGGCCAGGATCTCCGGCGTACGCGCCACCAGCGCGTCGGCCATCGCGTGCAGCGCGGCGTCCTTGGCGGTACGCGTCGTCACCGCCAGCGTCTCCGCCGCCGTGCGCGCCCGGCGGGCCTGCTCGCTCACGTTCATCTCCCCACTCCTTTCAGCTCTTCCACTCACAGCAGCACCAGGTCGTCGCGGTGGACGACCTCCCGTTCGTACGCCGGGCCGAGCGCCGCGGCGAGGTCGGAGGTCGACCGCCCGAGCAGGCCGGGCAGCTCGATCGCGTCGTAATTGACCAGCCCCCGGGCGACCGGGGCGCCGGAGGTGTCGACGAGGTCGACCGGGTCGCCGGCGGTGAAGGCGCCGTCCACGGCGGTGATCCCGGCGGGTAGCAGCGACTTGCGTCGCCCCACCACCGCGGCCACCGCACCCGGGTCGAGGTGCAGCCGACCCCGGGGCGCGGTGGCGTGGGCGAGCCAGAACAGCCGGGCCGCGGGTCGCCGGAGGCTGGGGTGGAAGAAGGTGCCCACCGGCTCACCGGCCAGCGCGGCGACCGCCTGGGTGGCGGAGGTGAGCACCACCGGGATGCCGAAGCCGGTGGCGATCCGGGCCGCCTCGACCTTGGTCAGCATGCCACCGGTGCCGACCCCCGCCCGGCCGCTGCCGCCGATCTCGACACCGACGAGGTTCGCGTCGTCGCGTACCTCGGGGATGCGGCGGGAGCCGGGTCGGGTCGGGTCACCGGTCCAGAGCGCGTCGACATCGGAGAGGAGCACCAGCAGGTCGGCGTCGACGAGCGCGGCCACCAGCGCGGCCAGCCGGTCGTTGTCGCCGAACCTGATCTCCTCGGTGGCGACCGTGTCGTTCTCGTTGACGATCGGCACCGCCCGCAGGTCGAGCAGCTTGCGTAGGGTGCGGTACGCGTTGCGGTAGTGGACCCGCCGGGTCACGTCGTCGACGGTGAGCAGCACCTGGCCCACGGTGCGGCCGTGCCGGGCGAAGGCGGCCGCGTACCGCCCGATCAGCAGGCCCTGGCCGACGCTGGCGGCGGCCTGCTGGGTGGCCAGGTCGCGCGGTCGGCGAGCCAGGCCGAGTGGGGCGAGGCCGGCGGCGATCGCGCCGGACGAGACCAGCACCACCTCGCGGCCTTCGGTGGCCCGTAGACCGAGGGCGTCGACAAGCGCGTCCACCCGCCCGTCGTCCAACCCGCCGGTGGCGGTGGTCAACGAGGAGGACCCGATCTTGACAACGACCCGCCGGGCCGCCGTGACTGCGTCGCGCACCCGCCCATTCTGCGCTGTCGTCGCGGCGCGGCCCGCCGCCGTTCCCATAGTCTGGCCGCTTGTGACACCTGACGAGTACGTCGAGGCGGTGCTGGCACTGGTCGACCGGATCCCACCCGGCCGGGTGATGTCGTACGGGGCGGTGGCCGACGCGTTGGCGGAGCGCTCCGGGCGGACGTCGGCGCGGCTGATCGGGGCGATCATGGCGCGCCACGGTGGCGGGGCACCGTGGCACCGGGTGGTGAACGCGTCCGGTGGACTGCCGCCCCGGCTGGCCCGGGAGGCGCGGGCACGTTGGCTCGCCGAGGGGACGCCGCTGGGCGGTACCGGGGTGGACATGCGGACGGCCGCGTGGTGGCCCGGGCAGGGGATGTGACCCCCGCCATAACGTGAGTAATATTCGGCCCCATGACCGCGCCGCCGGGTGGATCCGGCCCACCGCCCACCCCCGGACAGCTCGCGCAGAGCCCAGCCCCACCGGACGTGCTGCCCCGGGAGGTGCACGCCGGCTACGCGCTCGGCTCGCTGGCGACCGGGGCATTCGGCACCGTGCCGGGTCTGCTGCTGTTGCCCTATCTCACCGACACCCTCGGGGTGGCGGCAGGCGTGGCGGCCCTGCTGGTGCTGCTGCCGAAGGCATGGGACGTGCTGGTCAACCCGGTCGCCGGGCGGATCTCCGACCGCACCAGGTCCCGTTGGGGTGCCCGCCGTCCGTACCTGCTCTTCGGTGGGCTGGCACTGGCCGTGCTCTTCGGGGCGATCTTCGCCGCGCCGTTCGGTGCCGGTCCCGCAGCCGGGGCGTACGTCGCCGTCGCCTTCCTGGCCACCGCCACCGCGTTCGCCTTCTTCCAGGTGCCGTACGTGGCGATGCCGGCCGAGCTGACCAGCGACTACGCCGAGCGAACCCGCATGATGACCTGGCGGATCGCGGTGCTGGCGCTGGCCATCCTGATCGCCGGTGCGGTGGCGCCGCTGGTGCGCGACGCGGCCGGCGGCGGTGTTCCCGGACACCGCTGGATGGGTGTCTTCGTGGCCGCCCTGATCGCGCTCGGCGCCGTCGGCGCCTTCCTCGGCACCCGGTCCGCCCCGCAGGGCGCGGTCGGCGAGAGCGAGCCGAGTCTGCGCGCCCAACTGACCGTCGCGGCCCGCAGTCGGCCCTTCCGGGCACTGCTGCTCTGCTTCGTGGTGCAGTCCGCCGGGGTGGCCACGATCCTCGCCGGGGTCCAGTACTTCGCCGACCACGTGCTGCGGGACTCGGCGACCGGTCCGACCGTGCTCTTCGTCTGCTTCGTCGGCCCGGCGCTGGTGGTCATGCCGCTCTGGTCCCGGGTGGGTGCCCGAGTGGGCAAGCTTGCCGCCCTGGTCGCCGCGTCGCTGATCCTGTCGGCCGGCGGACTGGCGCTGGTCGCCGCGCCGGTGCTGCCCACCGCCGTGGTCTACCTGCTGGTCGCGTTGCTCGGCGTCGGGTACGCCGGGCAGCAGGTGTTCGCGCTGGCCATGCTCCCGGACTGCATCGCGTACGACACGGTGCGCACCGGGCGTCGGCAGGCCGGCGTCTTCACCGGTGTGTGGACGGCGGGCGAGACCTTCGGACTTGCCCTGGGCCCCGGCGTCTACGGACTGGTCCTCGCCACCACCGGCTACGTCTCCTCCACCACCGGTACCGCCGCCACCCAGTCCGACACCGCCCGCCTCGGCGTCCTGCTCGGCTTCACCGTCCTCCCCGCCCTGCTCATCGGCCTGGCCACCCTCCTACTCCGCCCCTACGATCTGACCCCCGCCCGCCTCTCCACCCCCACCCCAGCCACCACCGATCATGCAGTTGGGGCAGGAACAAAAGCCGCTGAAACCGATGGAAAGGGTGCCACAACTCCATGATCGACGAGAATCGGCCGGCCGGGATGGCGGCGGAGCAGGTGTTGGCGGAGATCCGGCAGTTGCGGGCGATGGATCGGCCGACGCACGGGGGGCGGCTGTTCGCGTACGTGTACGACCCGGCGGTGCCCGGGCTGGACGCGCTCGCCGCTGCCGCTCACGCCGAGAGCGCCCACGTCAACGGGCTCGACCCGACGGCCTTCCCGTCCCTACTGGCAATGGAGAACAAGCTTGTCGCGGCGGCGGCGCGGATGCTCGGCGGCGGGCCGGGCACCACCGCTCCGGACGTCGTCGGCAGTGTCACCAGTGGCGGCACCGAGTCGCTCATCCTGGCCGTGAAGACCGCCCGGGACGCCCGGCCGGACATCGCGGCGCCCCGGATCGTGGTGCCGGCCAGCGCCCACGCCGCGTTTGCCAAGGCGGCCCACTACCTGCGGGTGGAACTCGACACGGTGCCGATCGACCCGACCACGCTGCGGCCGGCGGTCAACGACGTGGCCGCCGCCGTCCGGCCGCAGACGGTGCTGGTGGCCTGCTCCGCACCCTCGTACGCACACGGCGTCGTGGACCCGGTCGAACAGATCGCCGAGGCGGCCGCCGCCGCCGGGGTCCGCTGCCATGTGGATGCCTGCTTCGGCGGCTGGACGCTGCCGTACCTGCGTCGTCTGGGCCTGCCGGTGCCCCCGTTCGACCTGGCCGTACCCGGGGTCACCTCGATCTCGGTGGACCTGCACAAGTACGCGTACGCGCCGAAGGGAGTGTCGGTGCTGCTGCACCGCGACCCGCAACTGCGCGCCCCGCAGTACTTCGCGCACGCCGACTGGCCCGGCTACACGATGATCAACCCGGTGATCTCCTCCACCCGTTCCGGTGGCCCGATCGCCGCCGCGTACGCCACCCTGCGGCACCTCGGCGACGACGGATATCTGGAGTTGGCCCGCCGCACCTGGGAGGCGGTGGGCACGTTGGCGGACGCGGTAAGCGCCACCGACGGGCTGCGGCTGGTCGCCGAGCCGGAGTCCACGGTCGTCTGTTTCACCGCCGACGACCCCACGCTCGACCTGTTCCTGGTGGTGGACGAGCTGACCGCGCGGGGTTGGCACACCCAGCCCCAGCTCCGGTACGCCGACCTGCCGGCCAGCGTGCACCTGACGGTGACCGCAGCGGTGGCGCCGCGGGTGGCCGAGTTCGGTCCGGCGCTGGCCGACGCGGTCGCCGCGGCCCGCGCCGCCGGGCCGGTCGAGCTGCCGCCCGATCTACTGGCGATGGCCGGCAGCCTCACTCCGGAGGCGCTCACCCCCGAGCTGGTGGCGGGGCTGGCCGAAGGGCTCGGCCTGGGCGGTGACGCTGGTGCTCCGGACCGGATGGCGGTGGTCAACACGCTGCTCGACGCCGCTCCGGCGGCGGTGCGGGAGCGGCTGCTGGTGGAGTTCGTCGGGCTGCTGCAACGCCCCACCTGGTAGGTCGGGCACGCAGACATCCGAACAGGTTGGACCCGCAGTTCTTGGGGGGGGGGGGGGGGGGGGGGGGCGCGCCGCGATGGGGGCGGTTGTGGGGGCTCCGTTCGGGCGG